>JALTZY010000216.1:0-6173 GCA_027045905.1 Paracoccaceae bacterium | reverse complement strand
GACGAAAGCCGCTGATATACCGCACTCACCTCGGCGCGGATGATCCGCGCGATCTGCGCGCAATCCTCGAGCGTGAAGGTGAGCGGCAGGCGCAGGTCCAGCAGGCCGCCGAGCACCCGGTCGGTCCGCGGCAGGCGCGGCGCCTCCAGGTGGCGCCAATGATCGTAGCGGCTGGTAAAGCCCGCCGGCTCCCGGGCGCCGAACCACTTGAGCTCCACGCCCCGCGCCGCCGAACGCGCCACCACCTCGCTGACCGCCGCTTCCGGCCAGTCCGCGAGCAGGAACTGGAACGAGGACATCACGTATTCTTCCTTCGCCGGGCGCTCGATGAGCCTGAGCCCCGCCACGCCGCGAAGCCCCTCTTCCAGCACCCGGTAGCGCGCATTCCACGCCTTTGCCCGCTCGGGCAGGCGTCTCAGCTGCACCCGCAGGATCGCCGCGCGCAGATTGTCCATGCGCCCGGAAATGTTGGGCACGTCGAGCTTCAGCCGCTCGAACACCTCCGGCCCCGGCGCCGCCCCGTGGCGCTCATAGAGCATGTAGCTGCCCGAAAGCAGCACCGCGCGCGCCATCAGCTCCGCGTCGTCGCTGATCAGCAGCCCCCCCTCGCCGGAATTCAGATGCTTGTAGGTCTGGGTCGAATAGGTCGCCATCACCCCATGGCGCCCGCTCATGACCCCGTTCCAGGCCGCGCCCATCGTGTGGGCGCAATCCTCCACCACCCGGATGCCGGCCCCCTCGCAGATCGCCATCAGCCGGTCCATGTCGCAGATATGGCCGCGCATGTGGCTCAGGAGCAGCACATCGGCCGCGCCCGCCTTGGCGGCGAGATCGTCGAGGTCGATCACCAGGTCCGGCGTCACCTCCACCAGCACCGGCACCGCTCCGAGCGAAGCAATCGCGCCCGGCACCGGTGCGAGCGTAAAGGCATTGGTCAGCACCCTGTCGCCCGGCCCCACCCCCAGCGCGCGCAGGGCCGTGGCGATCGCATAGCCCCCCGAGGCCACCGCCAGGGCGTAGCGCGCGCCGGTAAAGGCGGCGAATTCGCGCTCCAGCGCCGCCACCTCGGCCTCTTCGCCCTCGACCACGTTGTAGCGGTGCAGCCGGCCGTGGCCCAGCACCCGCAGCGCCGCCTCCACCGCCTCGGGCTCGATCGGCTCCTGCTGGGTGAAATCCTTGCTGAATCGCTCTTCCATCGGCAGAGACTGCGCCCGCCCCTGCCCCGCGTCAAGCCGTCATGCGGTCAGCCGATCAGCGCGCGCACCGCTTCGCCGAGCCCCGCATAATCCTCCAGCAGCCCCTCCGGCGCCAGCCGCTCCACCGCGCGTCCCTCGGGGCCGAAGGCCACCAGCAGGCAGGGCAGCCCGGCCGCGCGCGCACTCTCGCGGTCCGTCACCGTATCGCCCACCAGCAGCGCCCGGCCCATGGCGCCTCCCGCATCGCGCACCGCCGCGCGCAGGGGCTCCGGGTCGGGCTTTTTCACCGCCAGCGTGTCGGCGCCGATCAGCGAAGCGAACAGGCCGCGCACCCCCAGCCGCTTCAGCAGTTCCTCAGCGAGCCCCTCGGGCTTGTTGGTGCAGATGCCCAGCGCATGGCCCTGCGCGCGCAGATCCTCGAGCGCCGCCACCGCCCCCGGATAGAGCCGGGTATGGCGGTCGATATCGCGCGCATAATGGGCAAGCAGGCGCGGAAATTCGCGCGCCACCGCTTCCTCCAGCGCAGCACCGGCAAGTCCCAGCCGCCGAAAGCCCAGCCCGAGCATCGCCCGCCCGCCGGCAAAGGCCGTGGCCCTGTCCGCCACCGGGTCCAGCATCGCCCCCTGCCCCAGATCGGCAAAGCACGCATTGGCCGCCGCGATCAGGTCGCCCGACGTATCGGCCAGCGTCCCGTCCAGGTCGAAAATCACGCATCCCGCGCTGCCCATGCCTGCCACCCTCGGCAAATCCCCGCCCAGCCTGTAATCTGGCGACAAGAGAAGTGAAGCCCGCGCTCTTGCGGGCTGGTCGGGAAAGGTTAAAACGTACTGAGCAGAACACAAGGGCAAAAGAAACAGAGGGCAAGGGGGCGCAGCATGCCGACAGCCTTGATCATCCTGGCCGCGGGCCAGGGGACGCGGATGAATTCCGACCTGCCCAAGGTCCTGCACGAACTGGGCGGCGCGCCGCTCTTCGCCCATGCCCTGCGCGCGGGCGCGAGCCTTGCCCCCGAGCGCGCGGTGCTGGTGGCGGGCCACGGGGCCGGGGCGGTGGAGAAGGCCGCCCGCGCCCTTGATCCCGACCTCTTGATCGCCCACCAGCAGGAGCAGCTCGGCACCGCCCATGCGGTGGCCCAGGCCCGCCCGGCGCTTGCGGATTTCGCGGGCGATGCGCTGGTGCTTTACGGCGACACGCCCTTCATCTCGCCCGAGACGCTTTCGGCCATGCAGGCCGCGCGCGCGAGCGGGGCCGATCTCGTGGTGCTGGGCTTCGAGGCCGCCGATCCCGGCCGCTACGGCCGGCTCGTGATCGAGGACGGACGCCTTCAGCGCATCGTCGAATACAAGGATGCGAGCGCCGCCGAGCGCGCCATACGGCTCTGCAACAGCGGCGTGGTGCTGGCCCCCGCACCGCTGCTGTTCGAGCTTGTCGAAGCGGTGGAGAACGATAACGCCGCCGGCGAATATTACCTCACCGACATCGTCGCCATCGCCAACGGGCGCGGCCTGCGCGCCGAGGCCGTGACCTGCCCCGAGACCGAGACGCTCGGTATCAACACCCGCGCCGAACTGGCCGCCGCCGAGGCCGCCTTCCAGTCCCGCGCCCGCGCCGAGGCGCAGGCAAACGGCGTCGCCCTGCCCGCCCCCGATACGGTGATCTTCGCCTATGACACGGTGATCGGGCGCGATGCGCTGGTGGAGCAATATGTGGTGTTCGGCCCCGGGGTCACGGTGGAAAGCGGCGCGCGCATCCGCGCCTTTTCCCATCTCGAGGGCTGCCATGTCTCGCGCGGTGCCATTGTCGGCCCCCATGCCCGCCTGCGCCCCGGCGCGGAGCTTGCCGAAGACGCGCGGGTGGGCAATTTCGTCGAGATCAAGAATGCCGAGATCGGCCCCGGGGCCAAGGTGAATCACCTTTCCTATGTCGGCGATGCCTTTGTCGGCGAGGGCGCCAATATCGGGGCCGGCACGGTGACCTGCAATTATGACGGAGTGATGAAGCACCACACCCATATCGGCGCCAGGAGCTTCATTGGCACCGGCACCTATCTGGTCGCCCCGGTCTCGGTGGGCGACGAGGCGATGACGGCGACCGGCACCGTGGTCACGCGCGACGTGGAGCCGGGGGCGCTCGCCATCGCCCGCCCGCAGATGGAGGTAAAGCCGGGCCTCGCGCGGCGTTTGTTGGAAAAGTTCAGGAAACGGCAGGAAGGGAAGGGAGAATAACTCCAAAATGTTCGAAAAGTGCAATTTGTTCGAATAGTGAAAGCCGGAGAAAGCGCGCATGTGCGGAATCGTCGGAGTGCTCGGAGACCACGAGGCAGCGCCGCTGCTGGTCGAAGCCCTGAAGCGGCTCGAATATCGCGGCTATGACAGCGCCGGGATCGCCACCGTCAACGAAGCCGGCCGGCTCGACCGCCGCCGCGCCGTGGGCAAGCTGGTCAATCTCTCCGACCTGCTGGTGCATGAGCCGCTCTCCGGGCGCGCCGGGATCGGCCATACCCGCTGGGCCACCCATGGCGCGGCCACCCGCGAAAACGCCCACCCCCACCGCGCCGGCAAGGTGGCGGTGGTCCATAACGGCATCATCGAGAATTTCCGCGCCCTGCGTGCCGAGCTGGCCGAGGCCGGCATCAAGACCGAGGGCGAGACCGATACCGAGGTCGTGGCCCGGCTCACCGCCCGCCACCTCGCCGAGGGCATGACACCGGAGGAGGCCGTCACCGCCACGCTCGAGCGCCTCGAAGGCGCCTTTGCCCTGTGCTTCCTGTTCGAGGGCGAGGATGATCTTCTGATCGCCGCGCGCAAGGGCTCGCCGCTCGCTATCGGCCATGGCGAGGGCGAGATGTTCGTGGGCTCCGACGCCATCGCCCTCGCGCCGATGACCGAGCGCATCACCTATCTCGAAGAGGGCGACCGCGCCGTGATCCGCCGCGCCGGCGCGCAGATCTTCGATGCCGACGGGCGGCGCGTCAATCGCGAGATGCGCAAAGTGCGCCTCGACGCCGCCCGCATCGGCAAGGCCGGCTACCGCCACTTCATGGCCAAGGAAATCGCCGAACAGCCCACGGTAATCGGCGACCTGCTCAGCGCCTGTATCGCTTCCGACGACAGCGCCGTGACCCTGCCGCTGGAGGGGCTCGACTTTCGCGAGGTGAGCCGCCTCACCCTTGTCGCCTGCGGCACCGCCCATATCGCCTGCCTTGCCGCCAAATACTGGTTCGAGCGCCATGCCCGGCTGCCGGTCGAGGTGGACATCGCCAGCGAATACCGCTACCGCGAGGCGCCGATCCCCCCCGGCACGCTGGCGTTATTCGTCAGCCAGTCGGGCGAGACCGCCGACACGCTCGCCGCCCTGCGCTATGCCAGCGGCAGGGCCGCGCGGACCGTGGGCCTCGTCAACGTCCCCGAAAGCTCGATCGCGCGCGAAAGCGATGTCGCGGTGCCGATCCTCGCCGGCCCCGAGATCGCCGTCGCCTCGACCAAGGCCTTTACCTGCCAGCTCACCGCCTTCGCGCTCATGGCGCTGCACGCGGCGCGCCAGCGCGGCGAGATGGATGGGGCCAGCCTCACGGCCCACCTTGCCGAGCTGCGCAAGCTCCCGGGGCTGATGAGCCATGCGCTCACCATCGAGGAAAGGGTGAAGCAGGTGGCGCGCGAGCTGGCCGAAGCGCGCGACGTGCTGTTCCTGGGCCGCGGCCAGATGTACCCCCTGGCGCTCGAGGGCGCGCTGAAGCTCAAGGAAATCAGCTACATACACGCCGAGGGCTACCCGGCAGGCGAGCTCAAGCACGGCCCCATCGCGCTCATCGACAAGGCCACGCCCACCGTGGTCCTCGCCCCCCATGACGGCCTGCTGGACAAGACCGTTTCCAACATGCAGGAGGTGATGGCGCGTGGCGGCCCGGTGCTGCTGATCACCGACACCCGCGCCGCCGAAAGCGCTGCCGAAGGCGCCTGGGCACAGATCACCCTGCCCGAAGCGCCGGAATTCGTGCAGCCGATCCTGTATGCGCTGCCGGTGCAGATGCTCGCCTACCACGCCGCTCTTGCGCTCGGAAAGGACGTGGACCAGCCGCGCAATCTGGCCAAATCCGTCACCGTGGAATAGTAGGGGAGCGCAGCGGCAGGGCGCAGCAGGAGGAGGAGAGAAATGGCCAGACAATTCGACCGGATCGAGGACGACCACCGCGCCTTCATCGAGGCGCAGCATATCTTCTTCGTCGCCACCGCCGCGCCCGAGGGCCGGGTGAACCTCTCGCCCAAGGGCATGGACAGCCTGCGGGTGCTGGGGGAAAACCGCATCGTCTGGCTCAATCTCACCGGCTCGGGCAACGAAACCGCCGCGCATCTCAAGCGCGCCAACCGGATGACGCTGATGTGGGCGGGCTTCGAAACCCGCCCGCTGATCCTGCGCGCCTATGGCTCGGCGCGCCTGCTGCATCCGGGCGATCCGGGCTGGGAGGCGCTGCCCGAGGCGCTCACCGGGCAGATCGGCGCGCGGCAGGTCTTCGACCTGCGGGTGGAGATGGTGCAGACTTCCTGCGGCTACGGGGTGCCGTATTTCGACTATCGCGGCGAGCGCGATGCGCTGGAGAAATGGGCCCAGGCCCGGGGCGAAGAGGGGCTGCGCCGCTACTGGCACGAGGAGAATGCCCGCTCGATCGACGGCTTTGCGACCGATTTCGCCCCCGCCCCTCCCCCTGAAGATGACGCCTGAAGCCGCCCTCGCCGCCCTGCGCGCCGCCGCCGAGCCGGGCCGCGCCGAGGCCATGGCCGCCTATCACAAGCAGAGTCGCGAGGTGATCGGGGTCGCCAACCCGGTGCTCGACGCCATGGCGCGCGACTGGCACCGCACGCTCGGTGTGGAGGCGCGGGTGGATCTGGCCCGCTTCCTGTGGCAGAGCGACATATTCGAAGCCCGCATTGCCGCCGCCAAGCTCTTGACGCAAGCGCGCATCCGCCCGGATCAGGCGGT
>JALTZY010000215.1:1495-2732 GCA_027045905.1 Paracoccaceae bacterium | reverse complement strand
ATGCAGGCCATCGCTCGGGTAAATCGTGTCTATGGCGAGAAGCCCGGCGGCCTGATTGTGGACATGCTCGGCCTTGCGGACCACCTGGCCGATGCGTTGGCGACTTACACCCAGGCAGGTGGGACTGGCGAGGCCGTGAAGAAGGTCCAAGACGAAGCCGTGCCAGCGATGCTGGCAGCATTCGAGAAGCTCCAGTCGTTTTTCCACGGGTGCGACTATGAAGCCGCACTTGATGCAGCGCCGAAACAGGTGCTGCAGGTCTATCTCGGGGCGATCGATCATGTGTTCTCACAGCAGGACGGCTGGAAGCGTCTTCGAACGCTTGTGAAGGAACTCTCGGCGGCATTCGCGTTATCTGTGCCACGACCAGAAACAGAGGAAGTCGTCGAGTACCTGGCCTTCTTCCAGCGTGTTGCGGCGATGATTCGCAAGCGACTGGCAGATGACTCCAACGGTGGCGCAACGGCGAGACAGCGAGATGTGGACGCGGCTGTGCGGCAGGTCATCGGCAGCGCGGTCGATGCGGATGAGGTCATCGATCTCTTTGCCGCAGCGGGCCTCGATGAGGCACGATTGGACATTCTCTCTGACGAGTTTTTATCCCGTGTTGCCGCCTTAGAGCAGAAAAACCTCGCTCTTGAAACACTGAGAAAGCTGCTCAACGACCAGATCCGCGTTACCGAGCGCACGAACATCGTTCAGAGCAAGAAGTTCCGCGAGGCGCTCGAAGATGCAATGCTGCGGTACACCAACAAGGCGATCACGACAGCCGAGATGATCACGCGTTTGCTCGATCTTGCCATGCACCTCCGCGAAGCACAGAGGGGGCTATTCTCGAAAGTTGTGGATTTGGCGATATCCTGAGCGCATGAAAAAGGCGGCGTAACCTGGGATTACCAAAGGCCCAAGGAGACGCCACCCATGAGTCGAGACGATACCACACACACGCTGACTTTCCCAGTCGAACCCACCCATGATGTCCTCACGGAGGTCATCCGGCGAGGGGCCAGGGAACTCCTGGCCACCGCCATCGACGCCGAGGTCGACGACTGGATCGAACAACACACAAACATCACCAACGCCGACGGCCACCGCCAGATCGTCCGCAACGGGCACATGCCCACACGATCGATCCTCACCGGTATCGGCCCCGTCGAGGTCACCCAGCCGCGGGTTCACGACCGTCGTCCGCCGACCCAACGCGAGCGGTTCAGCTCGAAGATCCTGCCGCCGTACC
>JALTZY010000215.1:0-1485 GCA_027045905.1 Paracoccaceae bacterium | reverse complement strand
TCGAGGAGCTGATCCCATGGCTCTATCTCAAGGGCATCAGCACGGGTGACTTCGCCGAGGCGTTGCGGGCGCTCATCGGCCCGGATGCGCCCGGCCTCAGCGCCTCGACCGTCACCCGGCTCAAGAGCGTCTGGGAACAAGACTACAAGGCGTGGAACCGGCGTTCGCTGGCGGGCAAACGGTATGTGTACCTGTGGGCCGACGGCGTCCACTTCACCATCCGGCTCGAAGAAGACCGCCAGTGCATCCTTGTTCTGATGGGCGCGACGGCCGAGGGGAAGAAGGAGTTGATCGCGATCGCCGACGGCCACGCCGAGAGCGAGCAGTGCTGGAAGTCGCTGCTGCTGGACGTGAAGGGTCGGGGACTGGAAGTCGATCCGAAGCTGGCGACGGCCGACGGGGCGCTGGGGTTCTGGAAGGCGCTGCGCCGGGTGTTCACGACGACGCGCGAGCAGCGGTGCTGGGTGCACAAGACGCGGAACGTGCTGGGGAAGCTGCCCAAGCGTCTGCACGGCTCGGCCAAGGACGCGCTGCACCAGATCTGGATGGCGTCGACGAAGCGGGACGCCGAGCGTGCGTTTGAGGTGTTCGTCGAGACGTACGAGTCGAAGTACCCGAAGGCGGCCGCGTGTTTGGCCAAGGATCGGGAGGTGCTGCTGACGTTCTACGACTTCCCGGCCGAGCACTGGGTGCACGTCCGAACAACGAACCCGATCGAGAGTGTCTTCGCGACGGTTCGCCTGCGGACGAAGCGAACCAAGGGCAGCGGCACGTGTGTAGCGTGCCTGACGATGGTCTTCAAACTGATGGAGTGCGCGTCGAAGAGGTGGCGTGCACTGAACGGATCACCGCTGATCGCCGACGTCCTCGACGGCGTTCGGTTCACCGACGGAATCAAACAACGAGCCGCCTGACCATGCATCCATCCACAACATTTGACAATAACTCGACTTCATCCGCTGCTCCATCTGCGGGAAGAAGTTTGCCCTGCTGCGACCATACACCTGTGCTGCGGGTGAAAATATACGCTGAGCCAGATCGAGAGCCATTGTCTGCATCGTAAATCGCCCCAACAAGAACCGTGTCGCTATCGATGGATACGGAGTAGCCGAACCAATCCCATGCAGCCCCATCGTCGGGCAGGAGCTTTGCCTGCTGCGTCCATCCCCCCCCACTGCGCGTAAATACATACGCTGAACCGGACAGATTACCGTTGTCGTCATCCGCATATGCGCCGATAACAATCGTATTGCCACTGATTGAGACAGAACACCCGAAATTCTCCCCACCATCTGCGGGCAGGAGTTTTGCCTGCTGCGTCCACACGCCCCCTGTGCGTAAAAAGACATACGCAGAGCCTGAGTCGGCACCATTATCGTCGGCATAGGGTACTCCAATGACAACCGTGTCACCGTCAATGGATACGGAGTAGCCGAACTGATCACGCCACGCCCCATCACTGGCGAGGAGTTTGGCGACCTCGAC
>JALTZY010000214.1 GCA_027045905.1 Paracoccaceae bacterium | reverse complement strand
CGGCCTGCTGAGCGAAGCGGCCAACGACTCGCGCCGCCTGCAACTGGGGGGGCTCGAAGTGGCGCCGCGCCAGCAGATGCGCGCCCACTTCCAGCGGCGCTTCGCCCGGCGCCACTTCGAGCCCCACCAGTTGCAGGCGGCGCGAGTCGTTGGCCGCTTCGCTCAGCAGGCCGCGGTCGCCCACATAGGCGGCCTTCTTGCGCGCGCGGGGGGCGGTGAAGCCGAGATCGTGAGGCATGGTCTCGCCGGTCGTGTCCTTGCCGACGATCACATGGCCCTTTTCCGCGCGCAGCAGCGACAGCGCCTCGAGCCCCAGCGGCACCGCGCCGCGAGCCGCACCCGCCGCCAGCGCCGCCTGCCACAAGGCGCCGATCGCCTGGCGCGTGGTGGTAAGCTCGTAGCCGAGATCGCCGGTGAAGCTCGCCCGGGCGATGCGCACCGGCGCGCCCCGAAAGGCGCCCATGCGCAGGCTCATATGCGGAAACTCCCCCGCCCCCAGCGCCACTCCCAGATCCAGCGCGGCGACGATCCCGCGCGCCTCGGGGCCGGCGACGCTCAGCGTCGGCCAGTTCCGGGTGGTGTCGTGGATGAAGATGCGCTCCGGGTCGTGCACATCCTGCCGCCAGCTTTCCAGCATCCGCGTCACGCTGTCCACATGGCCCGAGGAGCAGGAAATCACGAAGCGCTCCGGCGCGAGGCGCGCCACCACCGCGTCGTCCAGCACCACCCCCTGTTCGCTGAGCAGGAAGCCGTAGCGCAACCGCCCGGGGGCGAGGCTGGCCATGTCGTTGTAAAAGACGAAGTTGACAAAGGTCTCGGCGTCCGGCCCCATCACCTCGATCTTGCCCAGCGGCGAAGCGTCGAGGATCCCCGCCGCCCGGCGCGCGGCCAGGGCCTCGGCGGCAATCGCCTCCTCTGCCGGGCGGTCCCCATACCAGGCCGGGCGCAGCCAGCCGCCATATTCGCCCAAAGCCGCGCCGGCCTCGCGGTGGGCCGCCTCCAGCGGCAGGCGCTTGAGCGGGTGCAGGCGCCGGCCGCCGCGCGCGCCCTGAAACAGCGCCAGCGGCACCGGCACGAAGGGCGGGCGAAAGGTGGTGGTGCCGATCTCGGGAACCGACCGGCCCTGAAGCGCCGCCATCGCCGCGAGCCCGGCCATGTTGGCGCTCTTGCCCTGATCGGCGGCCATGCCCAGCGTGGTATAGCGCTTCAGATGCTCGACGGAGGTGAAATTCTCCCGCGTGGCGATTTCGATATCCCGGAGCGTGACATCGTGCTGGAAGTCGATCCACTGGCGCCCGCCGGCGGTGGGGTCGGGGGAGAGCGGGGCGAGGCGAAAACCGTCTCCGCGCTCCGCGCCCCCCTTCGGCGTATCCCCGCCCGCCGGTGTCGCGCCGGCCTGCGCCCCGCGCGGCGTCCGACCCGCTGCCCGGTCAAGCCCCGCCGCGCGGCCCTCGTCCAGCGCCTGTTCGAGGTCGTAGGCGCCATTGACCGCGCCCGCGGCCCGCATCCCTTCGGGCGCCTTGCCCGGCAGGTAGGCGTCGCGCGCCGCATCCCACCTGAGCTTTCCCCCGGCATGGCGCCACAGATGCACGAGCGGGGTCAGCCCGCCCGAGATCAGCAGCGCGTCGCAGCGATAGCGGGTGCCGTCATGCTCGAGCGCGCGCACCCCGCGCCCGCCGATCGCCCGCAGCCGCGCGCCGGCCGCCCCGAGCCGCGTCACCCGCGCGCCAGCCGCCTCCAGCCGGGCACAGGAGGCTTCGGCCAGGGCGTGATTGCTCAGCACCACGAGGTCGCGCCCGGCCAGCACGCCGTAGCGGCCGAGATATTCTTCCGCCGCCCAAAGCGGCAGGATGCCCGGCAGGTCGTTCTGCGCGAAGGTGATCGGCCGGTCCAGCGCGCCGGTGGCCAGCACCACCCGGCGCGCGCGCATCCGCCACAGGCGCGGCGCCCGGCCCGACCCCGCACCGCGCGCCTCGGCCAGGGCCACCAGCCCATGGTCGTAGACGCCAAAGGCGGTGGTGCGCAGCAGCACCCGCCCGCCGGCGGCGCGGATGGCCGCTTCCTGGGCACCGATCCAGTCGGCGACATCGCGCCCCTCGACCTGCCCGCCCATGGCCCATAGCCCGCCGCCGGGCTGCGGGTGGTCATCGACCAGCACCACGTCCTGCCCGGCCTCGGCGGCCGCGCGCGCCGCCGCGAGCCCCGCCGCCCCGGCACCGATCACCAGCAGGCCGCAGCGGTCGTGGCACTGGTCGGCGATGTAGTCGGCCGGAGTCTCGCCCCGGAGCCGGCCCATCCCGGCCATGCGCCGGATCAGCGGCTCGTAGAGGCTCCAACCCGGCCACATGAAGGTCTTGTAATAGAAGCCCGCGCCGAGAAAGCGGTGCAGCAGGTCGAAGCCGCGCCGGAGGTCGAAACGCGCCGAGGGCCAGGCATTGACCGCGCGCGCCTCCATGCCTTCGACCAGTTCGGTGGTGGCGGCGCTGACATTGGGAAAGGAAGCGCCGTCCAGGCGCAGGTCCACCAGCGCGTTGGGCTCTTCGAACCAGGCGCCGCAGAGGCCGCGCGGGCGGTGATACTTGAACGAACGCCCGACCACGCCCACCCCCGCGGCCAGAAGCGCCGAGGCGAGCGTGTCGCCCGGATGGCCGGAAAACGCGCGCCCGTCGAAGCGAAAGCGCAGGGTCCGGCTGCGGTCGATCAGCCCGTATCCGGCGACGCGCAGCCCGCTCATGGCGCCCCCTCCCCGTCCGGCCCGTCCACGCTCCCCGCACCGTCCGCGCCCTCCCTGCCGCCGGGCGCTCTCCGAAGCGCCACGCTCCCCAGCACCCGCGCGCTCAGCGTGTCGCGCTCCATCACGAACAATTCGCCGCAGGTCAGGTGCATCCACACTTCGCGCGCGCGCCCCAGCGCATTGCGGCGCATACGCACGTATTCGGCCCATTCGGCATCGCTCACCGGGCCGGTCGTGTCGGGCCGCGCCGCGCCGGCCTCGCCGGCAAAGAAGAACTCGCGCTCGTCGCGCAGCCCGCAGAAAGGGCAGGTATATACTTGCATCCTCGCTCCCTCTCTCCCGTTTCCTCGCTCTCCGGCTCCCTCGGCCCCGCTCCCGCCTCGCTCCCCGGCGCGCCCTCAATGCGCGATCCCCGAAGCCGCACCCTCGTCGATCAGCCGCCCGCGCTCGAAGCGGGTCAGGTCGAAGGGGGCGCTGATCGGGTGGTGGGCGCCCTGGGCCAGGATATGGGCAAACAGGAGCCCCCCGGCCGGAATCGCCTTGAATCCCCCGGTGCCCCAGCCGCAATTGAGGTAGAGGCCGGGCAGCGGGCTCGGGCCGAGGATCGGCGAACTGTCCGGCGACACGTCCACGATCCCGGCCCACTGGCGCAGCAGCCCCACCCGGGCAATCGCCGGAAAGCAGTCCACCAGCCCGCCCAGCACGTCCTCCTGCACCGGCAGATTGCCGCGCTGGCCATAGGTGGGCACCCGGTCCAGCGCGCCGCCCATGACCAGCCCGCCCTTGTCGGACTGGCTGATATAGACCCCGTGGGCGGGCGAGGCCACCACGCAGTCGAGCATGGGCTTCAGCGGCTCGCTGACAAAGGCCTGCAGCGCGTAGGAGGTCAGCGGCAGGCGAAAGCCGGCCATGGCGGCGAGATGCGAGGAATGGCCCGCCACCGCCATGCCCACGCGCCCCGCGCGCACCGGGCCGAGGCTGGTCTCGACCCCCTTGCAGGTGCCGCCTTCGACGATGAAGCCGGTGACCTCGCAATTCTGCACGATCTCCACCCCGAGCCGGTCGGCGGCGCGGGCATAGCCCCAGGCCACCGCGTCATGGCGCCCGGTGCCCGCGCGCTCCTGCCAGACGGCGCCGAGGATCGGGTGTCGGGCGTCTTCGCCAAAGTTCAGCAGCGGGGCGCGGGCGCGTACCTCGTCGCGGTCGAGCAGTTCGGCATCGACGCCGTTGAGCCGCATGGCATTGACCGTGCGCGCGGCGATCTCGCGCTCGTGCTCGCTGTGGTGCAGGATCATCATGCCGCGCCGGGAGAACATCACGTTGTAATTGAGCTCGCGCGAAAGGCCTTCGTAGAGGCGCAGCGACAGGTCGTAGAGCGCGCAGCTTTCGGGGTAGTAGTAATTGGAGCGGATGACGGTGGTGTTGCGCCCGGTATTGCCGCCGCCGAGCCAGCCCTTTTCCAGCACCGCGACATCGGTGATCCCGTGATTGCGCGCGAGATAATAGGCGGTGGCCAGCCCATGGCCGCCGGCGCCGACGATCACGATGTCATAGGCCTTGCGCAGCTTCGGGCTGCGCCAGGCGGGCCGCCAGCCCCTCTGGTCGCGCAGACCCTCGCGAAGCAGGCGCAGCGCCGAATATCCACCCATCCCCGCACACTCCGAGCGTGGTTGCTTGCTCCGGGATAGTTTCATCTTTTTTCTCCGAGCGAAACCCCGGGCGGGGATTTGCGAGCGCCACCCCACTCCATACGACTGCCCCGGTCTCCTGGGGGACATGATCGGCAATCCCCCGATACATGGGCATGTTCCTTCCTCTTATCCCTCCAGCTATCCCCCAGCGAGCCTATGCCGCACCCTCTTCCTCGGCCTGCTGGCGCGCCCACATGGCCGCATAGCGCCCGCCGAGGGCCAGAAGCGCCTCATGGGTGCCGCGCTCGGTGATCTCGCCCGCCTCGAGCACGATGATCTCGTCCGCATCGGCAATGGTCGAAAGCCGGTGCGCGATGGAGATCACGCTGCGCCCGCGCCCCATTTCGCGCAGGCTCGCCTGGATGTCGCGCTCGGTCTCGCTGTCGAGCGCGCTGGTGGCTTCGTCGAGCAGCAGGATCGGCGGGTCCTTGAGCAGCGTGCGGGCGATCCCCACCCGCTGCTTTTCGCCCCCCGAGAGCTTGAGCCCGCGCTCGCCCACCTGGGTGTCGTAGCCCTCGGGCAGGGACAGGATGAAGTCGTGGATCTTCGCCGCCCTGGCCGCCGCCTCCACCTCTTCGCGCGTGGCGCCGTCGCGCCCGTAGGCGATGTTGTAATATATCGTGTCGTTGAACAGCACCGTATCCTGCGGCACCACGCCGATGGCCCGGTGCAGGCTCTCCTGGGTCACGTCGCGCACATCCTGCCCGTCGATCAGGATCGCGCCCTCGTTCACGTCATAGAAGCGAAACAGGAGCCGCCCGATGGTGGACTTGCCCGAGCCGGAGGGGCCGACAATGGCCAGGTTCTGCCCGCCCTCGACCGCGAAGCTCACGCCCTTCAGGATCGGCCGCGCCGCATCGTAGCCAAAGCGCACATCGTCAAACACCACCTCGCCCCGCGTGACCTCAAGCGGCCTTGCGCCGGGCCGGTCGGTAACCTCCGGCGGCTGGTTCAAGAGGCCGAATATCTCGCTCATGTCCACCAGCGACTGGCGGATCTCGCGATAGACGGTGCCGAGGAAATTGAGCGGCATGGTGATCTGCACCATATAGGCATTGACCATCACGAAATCGCCCACCGTAAGCCGCCCCTCGCCGACCCCGATCGCCGCCATCACCATCACCGCGACCAGCCCGGAAGTGATCAGGAAGGCCTGGCCGAAATTGAGAAATGCCAGCGAATAGGAGGTCTTGAGCGCCGCGCGCTCATAGCCCGCCATCGCCGCATCGTAGCGCATGGCCTCGCGCGCCTCGGCGCCGAAATACTTGACGGTCTCGAAATTGAGCAGGGAGTCTATCGCCTTCTGATTGGCGTCGGTGTCCTGGTCGTTCATCTCCTTGCGGACCCTGACCCGCCATTCGGTGACACGAAAGGTAAATGCCACATAAAGCGCGATCGTCACCACCACCACCGCCAGATACCAGACGTCAAAGACGAAAAACAGCACCGCCGAGACCATGCTGAGTTCGAGGATCAGGGGGCCGATCGAAAACAGCATGAAGCGCAGCAGGAATTCCACCCCCTTCACGCCACGCTCGATGATCCGGCTGAGCCCGCCGGTCTTGCGGCTGATGTGATAGCGCAGCGACAGGCGGTGAATATGGGTGAAGGTCTCGAGCGCCAGTTGCCTCAGCGCCCGCTGCGCGACCCGGGCAAAGATCGCATCGCGCAGCTGCTGAAAGCCGCTCGCCATCAGCCGCGCCATGCCATAGGCCACCGTCAGCCCCACCGCGCCCGCGCCCAGCATCCAGCCCTGCGAAGGCGCGCTCCCCGAAAGCAGATCCACCGCCGCCTTGTAGAAGAACGGCGTCGCCACCGCCACCAGCTTCGACAGCAGCAGCAACAGCATCGCCAGCACCACCCGCCGCTTGACCCATCCCTGCCCGGCGGGCCACAGATAAGGCAGCACCCGGCGGATCGTCTTCATCGCGCCGGACGGCATCTCGGTCGTGGTAATGGTCGTGTGTCGCATCCCGTCCCTTTCGGCTCCCAGACTTTCCCCGGCTTGCCCGGAATCTCCTTTCGGGCTATCACGGGTCAGTTCAATACTTCACGGAACATTGAAATGTCAGCCGGACATATGAAACAGGACAAGGCTTTGCAAGCCCTTTCGGCACTGGCCAATGCCACCCGACTGGAAATCATCCGCCTGCTGGTGCCGCTGGGGCGGGAAGGGCTGGCGGCAGGCGAAATCGCCCGCCGGCTGGGAATCTCCGCCTCCGGCCTGTCCTTTCACCTCTCCGCCCTCGAACAGGCCGGCCTGCTCACCTCGCAAAGACACAGCCGCCGCGTCATCTACCGCGCCGACCACGCCCGGCTGGGCAGCGTCATCGGCTACCTGCTGAACGATTGCTGCGCCGCACATCCCGAAGTGCAGGGCTGCTGCACCTCCACCCCCGGTTTCCCGACAAAAACCGCCCCCAGCGGCAATACCCGCGACTTGCCGGAAACGCTTCCCGCCGAGGCGCAGGCCCGCGGCTAGAGCGCGCGCCCTTCGCCCCGCTACCATCCTCCCGCCGCGATACGATTTTCGCGGCGAAATCGCAGCCCCTCGCAGGACGCCGCCCCGATAGCCGGGCTGCCGGCCTCACACCAGCATTTCCTTGGTGGCGCTCAGGGTGATTTCCGGGTAGTCGCGCTCGATGCGGTCGATATCCCATTGCAGGCGGGTCAGATAGACCACATCGCCGTCATGGTCGTGGGCGATGTGCTGGCGGTTGGCCTTGATGAAGGCGTCCACCTGCTCGGACGGGCCGCTGACCCAGCGCGCGGAGGTGAATTGCGAGGCTTCGAAGCGCACCGGCAGGCCGTATTCGAGCTCGATGCGGCTGGCGAGCACCTCGAATTGCAGCGGGCCGACCACGCCGACGATGAAACCGGCGCCGAAGGCGGGCTTGAACACCTTGGCGGCCCCCTCCTCGGCGAACTGCATCAGCGCCTTTTCCAGGTGCTTGGCCTTCATCGGGTCGCCCGCGCGCACGTTTTGCAGAAGCTCCGGCGCGAATGAGGGGATGCCGGTGACGCGCAGCGCCTCGCCCTCGGTCAGCGTGTCGCCGATGCGAAGCTGGCCGTGATTGGGGATGCCGATGATGTCGCCCGCCCAGGCCTCTTCGGCAAGCTCGCGGTCGGAGGCGAGAAACAGCACCGGGTTCGAAACCGCCATCGGCTTTTTCGTGCGCATGTGGGTGAGCTTCATGGAGCGCTTGAAATGCCCCGAGGCGAGGCGCACGAAAGCCACGCGGTCGCGGTGCTTGGGGTCCATGTTGGCCTGGACCTTGAAGACGAAGCCGGTGACCTTCTTTTCCTCGGGCAGGATCGGGCGCGGGTCGGCCTGCTGGGGCTGGGGGGGCGGCGCGTAGCGGGCGATGCCCTGCATCAGTTCGCGCACGCCGAAGGAATTGATCGCCGAGCCGAACCAGATCGGCGTCATGTGCCCGTCAAGCACCTGCGCCGGATCGAGTGCGGGCAGGAGCGCGCGGGCCATTTCCACCTCTTCGCGCAGGCGGTCCAGGAGCTCGGCGGGCACATGCTCGGCGATTTTCGGATCTTCCAGCCCCTCGATCGCCACGCTTTCGGCG
This sequence comes from Paracoccaceae bacterium, assembly GCA_027045905.1. GTDB lineage: Bacteria > Pseudomonadota > Alphaproteobacteria > Rhodobacterales > Rhodobacteraceae > JAAEUB01. The sequence goes on along the minus strand of JALTZY010000214.1, from coordinate 4,549 downwards.
ATGCGGTTGCGGTCGGCCCGGTCCATCAGCTCGAGCCGGTCGCCGAGCAGGTCGTAACAGCCGATGAAGTCGCGCCCCATGCCGATCGGCCAGGAGGCGGGGGTGACGTGGATCGCCAGCATCTCCTGGATTTCGTCAATGATCTCGAAGGTATCGCGGCTTTCCCGGTCCATCTTGTTGCAGAAGGTGAGGATCGGCAGGTCGCGCATCCGGCAGACTTCGAACAGCTTCTGCGTCTGGCTTTCGACCCCCTTGGCGCCGTCGATCACCATGATCGCCGCATCCACCGCGGTCAGCGTGCGGTAGGTGTCTTCGGAGAAGTCCGAGTGGCCCGGCGTATCGACCAGGTTGAAGCGGTATTGCTCGTAGTCGAACGACATCGCCGAGGCCGACACCGAAATGCCGCGCTCCTGCTCCATCTTCATGAAGTCCGAGCGGGTGCGGCGCGCCTCGCCCTTGGCGCGCACCTGGCCGGCCATCTGGATCGCGCCGCCATAGAGCAGGAATTTCTCGGTCAGCGTGGTCTTGCCCGCATCCGGGTGGCTGATGATGGCGAATGTGCGCCGCCGGGCGATCTCGGCGGGCAGGTCGGGGCGGCCATGGGCGGGTCTGTCGAGCATTAGGCGGATATAGCCCCGCTCGGCGCGGGCCGCAACGGGCTTGTAAAGGGCGAAAATGCCCGTGATCGGCTCCCCCGGCTCCGGGGGGGGCGGGCGAGACGCCTCGGGGGTCCTTTCCCGCGCCTTTTGCGAAAGAGCCCCTTCGCGAAATGGACGGCCCCGACGGTCCGGGCGCAGAGCTACAGGGTTGCGTTCACCTGACCGCCATCGAGCAGGATGTTCTGGCCGACGATGAAGCCGGCCTTGTCCGAGCACAGGAAGGCGCACATGGCGCCGAATTCCCCGGGGCTGCCGTAGCGGCCGGCAGGAATGGTCGCCTCGCGTGCCGCGCGCGCCTCTGCCGGTGTGATACCCTCGGCCTCGGCCGCGCCCGCATCCAGCGCCGCGGCGCGGTCGGTGGCGTGGATGCCCGGCAGGAGGTTGTTGATCGTCACACCCCGGCCGGCCACCTGCCGGGCGGTACCGGCGACGAAGCCGGTAAGCCCGGTGCGCGCGGTATTTGAAAGCCCGAGGACCGGGATCGGCGCCTTGACCGCCATCGAGGTGATGTTCACCACCCGCCCCCAGCCCCGCTCCATCATGCCCGGCACCAGAGCGCGGATCAGGGCGATGGGGGCGAGCATGTTGGCATCCAGGGCGGCGATGAAATCTTCGCGCTCCCAGTCGGTCCACATGCCCGGTGGCGGACCGCCGGCATTGTTGATCAGGATGTCGGCCTCGCCCCCCAGCGCCTCGAGCGCGGCGGCGCGCCCGGCCTCGGTGGTGATGTCGCCGGCGACCGCCGTCACCGGGACGGCAAAACGCGTGCGCAGATCTTCGGCCGCCGCCTCGAGCGCGCCTTTGCCGCGGGCGTTGATGACCAGTTCCACCCCCTCCGCCGCCAGCGCCTCGGCACAGCCGAAACCCAGCCCCCTGGAGGCCGCACAGACCAGCGCCCGCTTTCCCCTGATGCCAAGATCCATCCCCGGCCCTTTCCTTTCCGTATCCGCTGCCGCCGCCACAGGGTGCCGCCCCTTCCGTGACCTGTCAAGGCGACAGACGCCACGGGAGCAGGCAGATGGCAGGCGGCGCGGCCGGCGGCGATTTTCTGCGCCGATCGTGACCGCGCCAGCCGGAATCGATTCTCCCTGCCGGCACGGCGGAGGCGGCGAACCGAGGCGAGAAAAAGTAATTAAAAGGCGAAACAATGGCGGGAGAAACAATCCTTCCCATCGCATTTGATTGATGCGAAAAGGAGGACAGAATATCATGATTTCAACTCCTTAGAAGGGAATTTCCCCCAGATCCTCATTGACCCCGGACCACTGCCTCGCTAACTTGGCCGCACGGCGGTGGGGTGCGCGCCGGGATTGTCTGCCCCTTTCGGCAATGCTATCCTGGGACGGTGCAGCCGTGAAATTTCAACGGTTGACGGCCCGGCCGTCAGGGAGCACGCCACATGACTTTTCAGAGTCCGAAATCCTCCATGCCCGTCCAGCATCTGCAAGTTTACCAGGCCGAAGACTTCCGCGTCATCCAGGGCGTGAACGAAGGAGAGGCGCTGGGCGTGGCCGATGACGTGCTGCTCGAAGATGTCTATTCTCTGCGCCCGGGCGCGCGGCCCCGCCGTCTGGCGATGCGCTACCCGGAACCGCGGGAGGGCCTCCGGCGGCCCGGCCCGCAATCCCCCCCGGCCTTCCGCGTGGGAGAGGATTCGCAGCTGGGAGAGACGGGGCATCCGCTGCATCTCGACGCCCTGCTCACCTTCATGGCCCCGCATGGAGAAACCGTGGAAGTGCTGGTCCTGGTGGAAACCGACACCGCCGGGATGATCGCCCGGACCTGCCTCCTGCCCCTGGCCCCCCTGTCGGAGAAGACCGGCTATGCCCTGGTCACCATCGACCGCGACCAGGCGCTCGCGCGGCTGGCGCAAACGGCCCTGGTCTCCTTTAGCCGGGGCACGCGCATCACCATGGCCGATGGCCGTCAGGTGCCGGTCGAGAAGCTGCGCCCCGGCGACCGGATACTGACCAGGGACAGCGGTCCGCAGATCCTGCGCTGGATCGGCCGGCAGACCCTGCGCGCGGTCGGGGCCTTTGCCCCGATCACCATCGCCCCCGGCGCGCTCAACAATACCGGCCCCCTCACCCTCAGCCCTAATCACCGGCTGTTCATCTACCAGCGGGTGGATCGCCTGGGCGCCGGCAGCCGCGAAGTGATGGTGCGCGCGGGCAACCTCGTCAATGGCACCAGCGTGGTGCAGAGCGCCGGTGGATTTGTCGAATATTTCCAGCTGCTGTTCGACAAGCACGAGATCATCTATGCAGAGGGCATCGCCTCGGAAAGCCTGTTTGTCGACATGACCACCCGCCCGATAGTGCCCGAGGAGGTACAGGCCCGGCTCAAGGGCGACGCCCGCCCGCTGGAAGCGGGGCTGGAGCTGGAGGCGGCGGAGCTTTCGCGCGCTGATGCCGTGGAACTGCTCCGGCGCGCATCTACCTGCTGAGGCGGCGGCCCGCCCCGGCCCGCCCGCACTCGGCACGGCCGCATTTCATCCTTTCACTCCGCGGCGCTTTCTTCGCCATGGCATCGACGGAAGGATTTCGCCCGCGGCGCAGTCAGCGCCGGCCGGTCAGCCCGGCGCGATCCTTCCCCAGAGATCGTATTCCGAGGCTTCCTCCACCTCCACCCGGACGACATCGCCGGGGCGCAGGCCCTCGTGCCCCCCGTCGATGAACAGGTTGCCGTCGATCTCCGGCGCGTCGGCTTTCGTGCGGCAGGTGGCGGCCTCTTCGTCCACCTCGTCCACGATCACCTCTTGCGCTTTTCCAACCTTTTCGGCCAGTTTCGCCGCCGAAATCGCCTGCGCTCTTTCCATGAAGCGATGCCAGCGCTCTTCCTTCACCTCTTGCGGCACCTGGTCCGGCAAGGCGTTCGAGGCCGCCCCGGCCACGTCTTCATACTGAAAGCAGCCGACCCGATCCAGCTGCGCCTCGTCCAGCCAGTCGAGCAGATATTCGAACTCCGCCTCGCTCTCGCCCGGATAGCCGACGATGAAGGTCGAACGCAGGGCGATCTCCGGGCAGATCGCGCGCCAGGCGGCGATTTCCTCTAGCACCCGGGCCGAGGCCGCCGGGCGCGCCATGCGCCGGAGCACGTCCGGATGCGCGTGCTGAAACGGAATATCGAGATAGGGCAGCACCAGCCCCTCGGCCATCAGCGGGATCAGTTCGCGCACATGCGGATAGGGATAGACATAATGCAGCCTGACCCAGGCCCCGAGCCCGCCCAGCTCCCGCGCAAGGCTCAGGATCGGCGCCTTTTCCGGCCGCCCCTTCCAGTCGGTCCCGTAGGCGGAAGTATCCTGGCTGATCACCAGCAGCTCGCGCACCCCGCTCTCGACCAGCCTTTCGGCCTCGCGCAGCACCGCCCGCGCCAGGCGCGAGGCGAGCGGGCCGCGCAGGTCGGGGATGATGCAGAAGCGGCAGGCGTGATTGCAACCCTCGGAGATCTTCAGATAGGCATAATGGCGCGGGGTCAGGCGCAGGCCCGAGGCCGGCAGCAGGTCCACGAACGGGTCCGGGGCCGGCGGCAACGCCGCGTGGACCGCATCAAGCACCGCCTCGTATTGGTGCGGGCTGGTCACCGCCAGCACCCTGGGATGCGCGCCGGTGATGTATTCGGGCTCGGCCCCGAGGCAGCCGGTGACGATCACGCGGCCGTTTTCGGCCAGCGCCTCGCCGATCGCGGCCAGGCTCTCGGCGCGGGCGCTGTCGAGAAAGCCGCAGGTATTGACGATCACCACCCCGGCGCCGGCGTAATCGGGCGAGACCGCATAGCCCTCGGCGGCAAGCCGGGTCAGGATGCGCTCGCTGTCCACCAGCGCCTTGGGGCAGCCGAGGCTGACCATGCCCACGCGCGGCTGACCGGCGCGGGGGCATGGTCAGCCT
>JALTZY010000213.1 GCA_027045905.1 Paracoccaceae bacterium | reverse complement strand
GCTTGGCCCAGTCCGGCAGGGTGGGCTCGACAGCCTCTTCCCGGCCGGCCGGCCCTTCGCGCCTCGGCCACTGCCCGCTCTCGAGGCGCAGCCCCTCGCCAAGGGCGAAGGCATGGGTCGCGCCCCCGGCCGCGCGCAGCCCCTCTGCCAGCACGTCATGCCAGCAGGCGCCGTCCCGGTCAGGCTCGCCGGCGGCGGCGACGATCAGCCAGTTCGCGGCACGGGTGGCGGCGACGTAGAGCAGGCGGGTATCTTCGTCGCGCTGGGCCTGCCTGGCGGCCTCGATCGCCGGAGCCAGCGCCTCGGGCAGCTGTTCGCTGTTCGGTTTCCAGACCAGCCCGCCTTCGGTCTCGAGCAGGGCGTCCCTGAGCTTCAGGTCGCGCTTCGCGCAATCGGGCAGGAAGACGATCGGCGCTTCCAGCCCCTTGGCCCCGTGCACGCTCATCACCCGGATCAGGTTGCCGGCGCTGTCCGTCTGCCGCTTGATCTCCACCTCCCTGGCATCGAGCCACTGGAGAAAGCCGGTAAGGCTCGGGGTCTCGGCGCTTTCGTAGCCGAGCGCCTGCGACAGGAGCGCGTCGATCCCGTCTTCGGCCTCGCGCCCGAGCCGCGCCAGCAGGTTCTGGCGCCCGCGATGGCGGGTCAGCACCCGCTCCAGCAGCTCGTAGGGACGCAGGAAGTCGGCATGGCGCCGCAGGTCGTCGAGCATCGCCACCGCTTCGCCGTGGTCGCTTTCGCGCAGGGCGCTCCACAGGTAGCTCCCCTCCGGGCGCGGCTGGGCGAGGGCATAGAGCGCGGCTTCGCTCAGCCCGGAGAGCGGCGAGCGCAGCAGGGCGGCGAGCGAAAGGTCGTCTTCCGGCGTGGCGAGGAAGCGCAGGAGCGCGGTCAGGTCCTTTACCGCCAGTTCCGCGCCCAGCTTCAGCCGGTCGGCCCCGGCCACCGGCAGCCCGCCCTGCTTGCAGGCGCGTATGAGCGCTTCGAACAGGCCGCTCTTGCGCCCGCGCACCAGGATCAGGATATCGCCCGGCTCGACCGGGCGGGGCCTGCCGTCCCCCTCGCCGGGCAAGGCCTCTTCGGCCAGCATCCGCGCGATCTCCTCTGCCACGGCACGGGCAAGGATGCTGGTATGGGTTTCGGGCATCGCCACATCGCTGGTATCGTGCCAGGGGCGGGTCTCCTCATGGGCGGCCTTTGGCACCAGCGGCCAGAGATCCACCCGGCCGGGCTTGTCGAAAAAGGCGATATGGCGGAAGCCCGCATCCTCCAGCCCCTCGCGCCCGTCCAGCGCCGCGTCCACCAGCGACAGCACCGCCGGCGACGAGCGGAAGGAATATTCCAGCCGCAGGTCCTGAAAGGGCTGCCGGGCCTGGGTGAGGCCGGTGCGGAAATGCGCCTTCATCCGGGCGAATTCGCCCGGGTCGGCACCCTGGAAGGAGTAGATCGACTGCTTGGGGTCGCCGACGACGAAGATCGTGCGCGCCACGTCGCGCGCCCCTTCGCCGGAGGTGAATTCCTGCGCCAGCAGGCTGATGACCCGCCACTGGGCAGGCGAAGTGTCCTGGGCCTCGTCCACCAGGATGTGGTCGATGCCGCCATCAAGCCGGTAGAGCACCCAGGCGGCGCGGGCCGGGTCGGAAAGCAGCGCGCCGGCCTTGTCGATCAGGTCGTCGAAGTCGAGCCAGCCGCGCGCCTGCTTGCGGGCGTCGTATTCGGCGAGGAAGGGCCGGGCGAAGCGGTGCAGGGCCAGGGTCCGGCGGGCGGCATGGAGCGCTTTTTCGAGGTCGGCGGCCAGGGCCAGGCGCTCCATGAAGCCGGTGAGCCATTCGACCAGATGCGCCGCCGGGCCTTCGGCGGTGTCCTTGGTGGGGAAATTTTTCCGTGGCTGGCCCTGGCCGGTCAGAAAGGCGCCTTGCAGCAGGCGGAGCTTGTCGGGCGGGGCCAGATCCGGCGAGAAATCCGCCAGATCGGCGGCCCTTTTCCGGTCATTCGTGGAGCCCGCGGCAAGGATCGGGCGCAGCTCGCAGATGCGCGCATCATCTCCCGGCATCAGCGCCCCGGCGGTGATGTCGGCATCGTCCATGCCCGGCGCAAGCCCGAGGCGGCGCCAGATCGCGGCCTTATCCACCGCAGAGGCAAAGGCGGCGCGGTGCTTCGTTATCTCTTCCAGCAGTTTGCCGAAATCCTGCCCGGTGAAATGGGCCGCCAGCCCGTCGAGCGCGGCCCGCTCCGGCCCCATCGCCATGGCCTCGACCACCTCTTCGCGCAGGATCAGCGCCGCGCGCTCGTCCATTTCGGTGAATTGCGGCGACACGCCCGCTTCCAGCGGAAAGCGGCGCAGCAGCGCGGCGCAGAAGCTGTGGATGGTCTGGATTTTCAGCCCGCCGGGGGTCTCGATCGCGCGGGCAAACAGGCTGCGGGTAGGGGCGAGATCCGCGCCCGGCCGCTCGCCCAGGGCGGCGAGCTTCTGGCGCAGGGCCGCTTCGTCCATCATCGCCCATTCGCCCAGCAGGCGAAACAGGCGGTTCTGCATCTCGCTGGCGGCGGCCTTGGTATAGGTGAGGCAGAGGATGTTCTGCGGCGCCACGCCCGCCAGCAGCAGCCGCGCCACCCGGTCGGTGAGCACCTTGGTCTTGCCCGACCCGGCATTGGCCGAAAGCCAGGTCGAGGCGAGCGGCTCGGAGGCGGCGTTCTGCCGCTCGGTGGCCGGGTCAGGAGCCATGGCCGACCTCCTCTGGCTCGGGGGGCTGGGTCACGTCCCACTCGCCGAAGCGGGCGAGGTGGCGGTAATCGCTGGCAAAGCCCAGATCCGGCGGCAGGCGGATGGCGGTATAGCCCTGCGCCGGCTCCTGCCAGGCGGCAATCAGCGCGGCAAGCTCGCGCCCGATCCGCTCAAGCGCCTCCGGCTCCGGCGCCTCGGGCCTGAACGGATCCGGCGTGCCCAGCGGGATATGGGCGATACGCGCGACCGGCGCAGCGGCGATGCCGTCAAAGCCGCCGGCGCGCGCGATCAGCGCTTCCAGCTCCAGCTGCTTGTCGTAGAGGCTGCGGGCCTTTTTCGCGGGCGGTTTGCCGGACTTGTAGTCGTAGATCGCCAGCCCTCCCCCGGCGAGCCGGTCGATCCGGTCGGCCTTGGCAGTGAGGGTGAAGCCCGTCTCCGCCAGGTGCAGACGGCCCTCGACCTCGTTGGCGAGGTTCTCGCCCGCTTGCCGGCGCGCCGCCTCGTCGCGCAGGAATTGCGCCGCCACCCGGCCCAGGCGGGCAAGCCACAGGCGGCGCGCGGCGGGCCAGGGGACTTCGCGCGCCAGGGTCTCCTCGGCGATGCACATCAGCCGCTCGGCGGCCTCCGGCGCGGCGGGGTCCGTGCCCGCCTCGATGAAGCGCTCGGCGACCTGGTGCAGCACGGTGCCGCGCAGGAGCGCGTCTGGACTCTGCTGCAGCGCATCGAGCGGGCGCAGCTTCAGAATGTATTGCGCGTAGATCGCGTAAGGGTCGCGCACCAGGAGGCCGATCCGGGTGACCGAAAGCTGCCGGGGCCGCACCGCGACCGGCGGGCGCGGCGCGGGGCGCGGGGCGGTGGCGAGCGGCCCTTCGGCGCGCTCATCGAGCCGCCCGGCAAGGCGCAGCCAGGCATCGCCGCGCGCTTGCATCGCCGCGAGCGCTTCCGGCCCGCCCCGGGGCAGCCCGGTCAGGAGGTTCTTCAGCCGCAGGAGCCAGCGCGATGCCACGGTCTCGGCCTCTTCGTCGCGGATCGCCCGGCTCAGCACCACCTCGCGCGCGGCAACCGCCTGTTGGAAGTCATGCGCGGCGAGGCCGATGCGCCGCTCGGGCAGGAGCAGTCCGGCTTCGAGGCGCATCCGGCGGCTGAGCCAGGGATCGGGGGCGGGGATCTCGGGCCAGGTGCCGTCATTGAGCCCGCCAAGGATCACCAGATCGGCCCCCTGCACCCGGGCTTCCATCGTGCCCCAGACCATCACGCCCGGATGCGGGCTTTCGGGGTCGTGGACTTCGCTGCGCCCGAGCACGGCGTGAAACAGATCGCGGTAATCGGCGGCGCTCAGCACGCCCGCGGCGCCGGCCTCGCGGGCAAGCTCCTCGCATAGCTCGCGCGCCTTGCGTCCGGCGGGCTTTTCCCAGAGGCCGCCGCTGGCGCCTGCCGCGCCCTCTGGCCCAGCCGCGAGCGCTTCGGCGAGGCGCAGGTGGCGCGCTACATGGCGCTCCAGCGGGTCGCGCTCCACGGCCTCGAGCCCGTCGAGCAGGCGGGCCAGCCAGTCCGCCCATTCAAGCCGCGCCGCATCTCCGGCGTGTCGCTCGCGCGCCCAGCCGGTCAGGTCGGCGCCGGACGGAAAGGGCAGGCCGCGGCGCAGGCATTCAAGCTCGAGGTCGCGGCTGAAGCGCAGGTGGTTGCCCCGCGCGCTCCCGGAAGCCGTCAGCGGGTGCTTGAGCAGCGTGAGCAGCGCGGTGGCGGTCAGCTTCCGGCCGAAAAGCTCGGCCACATGGCGCAGGAACCGCCCCGGCGCGGACAGCGCCAGCGGCTGGCCGGCGCTGTCGTCGGGCTCGATCTCCCAGCGCCCCAGCGCGGCGGTCACCTGCCGGGTCAGCACCCGGTCCGGGGTGATCAGCGCCGCCCTCTGCCCCGCTTCCGCCGCCGCGCGCAGGCGGAGAGCGATGGCCACTGCTTCGGCGCGCGGCGAGGGGGCTTCGATAAGGGTCAGGTCTGCGGTGGCGTCTGCCAGCGTTTCGCGGTCGATCCGCGCGCCCTCGCCGAGCCACTGGTCGGTCACCGGCGCCGGGCGCAGCGCCAGCGAGACCAGCCGGTTGCGCGCCGGGTTGTGCGGGGCGTGGTCCGGGGCCCAATGCGGCAGGTCCGCGGGCGCAAGCCCCAGCGCGTCGAGCAGCCGGGCGAAGCGAAATTGCGGGTGGTCCTCGCCCTCAGCCGGCTCGCCGAGGCGCTCCCAGACATGCGCGGGCAGGTCAGTGTCGAACCCGGGCAGCACCAGCGCCCCCTGCGGCAGGCGCGCCACCGCTTGCATGAGCAGCCCTGTGGTCCCGCGCGAGCCGGTGGAGCCCGCGACGATCACCGGATGGTCGGGCGGCGCTTCCTGCCAGCGCCGGGCGAGATGCTCGACCACCAGGCGCTGGCGCGCCTCGGCATCGGGCGCCTCGTGGCGGGTCTCGCCGAAATAGCGCCCGACGATTTCGAGAAATTGCAGGCTGCGCGCCCAATGGGCCGAATGGCCAGCCACGTCGAGCTTCTGAAGGCGGGTGGGCTCCACGCCTTCGCCCTGCATCTCGTCCATCAGCCCGGCGAGACTGTCAGCAAGGTCGAACAGCGCCGCGCGCGGGGCCAGGTCGGGCGCGCGCTCAAGCAGGGCGGAAATCAGCCGGGTCAGCTCCAGCCGCCGGCGCAGGGGCGAAACCGGCGCGCCCAGCCCGGCAACGGCGCTCTCGCGGCCAAGATCGGCGATGGTGCGGATGCGCGGCAGCAGGCGGGCAGACCCCTCGCCCAGCAGCGCGAGGATGCGCCGCCGCATCCGCCTCGTCGGCACGAATAACTCCAGCCGTGCCCAGGCTTCGGGGCCTTGGCCCCCGAGCCTCTGCGCCAGCCCGTCCAGCAGGGCGCGGGGCAGGTCCACCCCCGGCGGCGTGACGAACACGCGCGGCGCTTCCTGCGGCTCAAACATCTGCCCGCCCCAGCAGCGCTTCGCCCCGTGCCAGGCCCTCGGGCGTGCCCACATCGCACCATTCGCCCGGATAGGTGGTGCCGAAGAGGCGACCGCGCGCCGCCATCAGGTCCCAGAGCCGGTTCAGCGAAAACACCCTTTCCTCGATCTCGTGCAAAGGCTTGGTCTTGACGATCTGCGCCCCGGAATAGACCATCCCGGCCCCCCGCGCCAGCCGGCCGGCGCGATCGGGCAGGAAATCGCCCCGCCCGGCATAGCCGTGCGCATGCGCGCGCGGGATCAGCAGCAACAGGGCATCCATCTCGTCCGGGCGCCAGAGCGCCAGCAGATGGGCGAGCGGATTGGGACCGCGCCAGGCGGCGTCGGGGTTCAGCGTGCAGACCGGGCCGGTACCGAGCAGCGGCAGCGCCGCGCGCAGGCCGCCGCCGGTTTCGAGGATATCGGGCGCTTCGTGCGAGAGCAGCACGCCCTGCGGCGCCAGGTGGCGGGCGAGCATGTCGGCGTGGTAGTGGAGATTGGCCACGATCCGCGCGATCCCGGCGCTGCGCACGATTTCGAGCGCATGGTCGATCATCGGCCTTCCGGCGAGGGTGACCATCGGCTTCGGACGGTCGGCGGTGAGCGGTCCCATGCGGGTGCCGAACCCGGCGGCAAAGATCATCGCGGCTGTGGGGTGTTGGGGCATCATGCTCTCGCTTTGCGCAGGCCTTGCAGGAAGGTCTCGTCCGGGGCAGGCAGGTCACGGGCAAGGATTTCGCGCAATTCACGCAAGGCCGGGTGCGCGAGATCGGCTGTCAGGTGGCGCCAGACGCGCGGGATCAGTCGGATGTAGCCGGGTTTGCCGTCGCGCCGGGCGAGGCGGGCAAAGACGCCGAGGATGCGCAGGTTTCGCTGCACTGCAAGGATGGCGGCGGCATGGGCAAAGGCTTCGGCGTCCAGGCCGGTGGCAGCGAGGTAGCGGGCGGTGGTTCCGCGCGCGGTTTCCGGCGAGACATCGCGCCGGGCGTCGCGGGTGAGCGAAACGAGATCATAGGCCGGGTGGCCGAGAAAGGCGTCCTGAAAGTCCAGCAGGCCGATGCGGGCGATGCCGCGACGCTCGGGCAGCCACAAGAGGTTTTCGGCGTGGAAGTCGCGCAGGGCCATGACCGGGCGGCAGGGGGCGATGGTCTCGAGCGCTGCGCCGAGCGCTTCTGTCGCCGCCTGTTTTCCGGCGGGGTCCGAAGTGGGGAAATACCAGTCAAAGGTGACGCCGACCATGGCGCTGAGCTCCCTTGGATCCGGGCGGGCAAGCCCGGCCGGGGGGGTGGTCTCGTGCAGGGCGGCGAGCAGGTCGGCGGCAGCGGCGTAGAGGGGGGCTTCACGGGCCGGATCGGTGCGGAGGATGCGGGCGAAGAGGCTGTCGCCCAGGTCTTCGAGCAGCAGCAGGCCGCGGGGGATATCCGCTTCGAAAACCTCCGGCGCCGAAAAGCCCAGCGCGCGCAGGTGGCGGGCGATACGCACGAAGGCCGGGGTGGTCGGGCAGCGCGCGGGAGGGGCATCCATCAGCACCGCGCGCGCGCCGCCCGGCCCGCCGGTGAGGCGCTCGTAGCGCCGCGCCGAGGCGTCTCCGGCAAGGGGCGCGCGCAGGGCCCCGGCCCAGCCTGCGCCCTCGAGAAAGGCGGCGATTTCTGCCACGCGCCTATCCGTCATCCGGCGCACCGATGGCCGAGAGCCTTTCCTGCCAGGCGTCGGCTGAAAAGGTGAAGATTGCGTGGCGCTCTCCCGCCTTGCCGGTGGCTGTCAGGCTGAGCGTGAGGGCCTTCGGCGGCGCATGGGTGCCCAGCCGGTCGGGCCATTCCACCAGGCAGATGGCACTGTCAAAGGCCTCCCACAGGCCAAGCTCGTCGATATCTGCCGGACCGTTCAGGCGGTAGAGGTCGGCGTGCCAGATCTCGGAGATCCCGTCGTCATAGGTCTGCACCAGGGTGAAGGTGGGAGAAGGCACATCCTCGCTGCGCCCCTGCGCCGCAAGACGGGCAGTGATCAGGGCACGGGCAAAATGCGACTTGCCCGCACCGATCGGCCCTTCGAGCAGGAGACAATCCCCCGCCTCCAGCAGGGGTGCAAGGCGGCGGGCAAGCGCCGAAGTGGCTTCAGGCGAAACGAGGGTGATTTGCTGGCGGTTATCCTGCATGGGACCAGTCTTAGCGGCCCGCCCTCCGGCTGCAAACAGGATTGTGCCGTGGTCAGGTCATGGCCTGGGCCGGCACCGGCTCCAGGTCCGTTCTGGCAGGTGCGGTGATGGCCGGGCTGAAGGTGACCATGGTCGCCCCCTGCACCATGGGCGTGAAGGTGCAGTCGATCACCCGGCCGTCCCTCATCGTTACCGGCGCCGACCATTTCTTGCGCTCGCCACCTTCGGAAATGAAGGTGCGCAGCTGCCGCCAGACCGGAGTGGGGTTGCACTTGCGGCCCCAGGCAAAGGTCGCCTCGGAGACGGTGATCTCCGACATGGTGCTTGAAGGATCGCTACCCCAGAGTTCGCTAAAGGCCCTGTTGCTCATCGACAGGATGCCGCCGGCGGTGAATACCGCCACCGCTTCCTCCAGCCCGTCCAGTACCGCCTGGCTCATCTCCAACTCGGCCCGGAAGCGGTGCGAAAGCGACATTTCCGAGGAAATGTCCTCGAACAGCAGCGCCAGCGCGCCGCCCGGATGCGGCTGGCCGGTTACCCGGTAGGTCTGGCCGGTGGGCAGGAACCAGGTCTCCATGTAGGTGCCGTTCACGGCCTTTTCCTCGAGCTCGGACATGGCCCGGCGCCAGCTCTTGTAATCCTTGGGTTCGGGCATCATCCGCTTGTCACGCAGCCTGTCGAGGAAGGCAAACAGCGTCGGTTGCGCGCAGAGGAACTCGGCCGGAAACATGGTGAGGTCGGTCAGGGCCGGGTTGAACAGGCTGAGCTTGCGCTCCTTGTCGAAGATGGCAAGCCCGATAGGCAGATGAGCGAAGGTTCCGGTCAGGGTGGTGACGAATTCGGAAAGGCTTGCCTCGGCACGCACCAGATCGTCTATCGGTACGGCGGTAAACAGCGTACCGCCCTCGAGCTCGGCGCGGTACAGCTCGAACCACTTTTCCACATCCTCTTCCGGCAGCCTGAGCCTGACCCGCTGCCCCCTCGCAGCCGGCTCCGCGGTCGGCTCCTGCGGCAGTTCGAACAGCCGGGCCGGCGGCCAGGAGGCAGGAGCGCCGCCGCCGTAAAGGATCTCGGCCAGGTCCAGATAGGCGCGATTCGCCCAGATGATCTCCCCCCGCCGGTTCTCGCGCCAGGAGACGAACGGAGCATGTTCGGCGATGTCGCGGTGGATGGTCAGTTCCTCGCGCATGGCCGCGACCGCATGGCGATCGACAGAATCGCCCTGCGCACCGCCCTGCACATCGGAAAGCTCGATTCGCACCATGCCATTGACCATCTCGACCTGCAGCAGCGATGTCTCGTCGAAGGATCTCACCCGCACCGGCCCTTCTTCCAGCGCCTGGCGCGGCAGGGTGGCAAAGTCCTCGAAGCGCGGCCCCAGGACCGAGGCCAGCCGCCCCCAGTCATTCCCCCCGGGCCGGGCCGAGGCCAGGATCCGACTGGCGGCCTCGGTGCAATCCACCAGCTTCTCGTCCTCGAACAGGAACACCACCCCATCGCGAACCGCCGGATCCCGCTTCAGCAGCCGCCGGTCCCGCCCGCGCCAGAACAGTGCAAAGGCGATCAACGCAGCAAAGGCGATCAGAAATGCCGCCAGTACCAGGGCGATGGCGAGGATGGTATCCGTCATGGGGCGATTCCCGTTTCGTTATGGCCTTTTGGCCGATCGTAGAAACGGATGGTTAACAAAGCCTTAAGCAGGGGCGAATTTCGCCCCGCCGGCGCTTAGAAATCGAATCGCATGTTGTCGCCCAGCGCCGGGTTCTTCTCATCGGCCTCGATGCTGCCGGGACCCCGCGGCCAGACCACCACGGCAATGGCTCCCGAGCGCTTGCCGGGGCGCGGTGTGCCGGTATAGGGCTCGGTGGCATTGGTGAAGCTGAGCTCCGCCCCGGTGCGCTCCAGAAGCGTCTTGGCGATGAACAGGCCCAGCCCCATCCCCTCGTATTCCGGCCGGCTCGCATCCCTGCGCTCCTGACGACGCTTGCCGACAAAGGGCTCGCCGATATCGCCGATCACATTGGGCGAATATCCGGGCCCGTCATCGGTGATCCGCACCGTGATCGTCCGCTCGGTCCAGCATAGATCGACCCAGACGCTGGTAGTGGCGAAATCCACCGCATTCTGAATCAGGTTGCGCAGGCCGTGCACGATCTCGGGGTGGCGCAGGATCACCGGCTGGTCGGCAAGGCGCTTCTGCGGGTCTCCCGGTCCTATATGCACCTGCCTGCCGCGATCCACATGCGGCTCGGCGGCCTCCTCTACCACCGAGGAAAGCGGTGCCTGGCGCAGCATCATGTCGTCCTTGCCGGTCTTGCCCATGGATCGCAGGATATCGCGGCAGCGATCGGCCTGATCGCGAATCAGCACCGCGTCTTCCCTCTGATCGGGGCAAGCGCTGAGATCGTCGATCATCTCGCTGGCCACCAGCTTGATCGTCGCCAGCGGCGTGCCCAGTTCATGGGCCGCCGCCGCCACCACGCCCGACAGGTCGGTGAGCTTCTGCTCGCGTGCCAGCGCCATCTGCGTCGCCAGCAGGGCCTGCGACATCGAGCGCATCTCGGTCGTGATCCGATGCGCGTAGAAGCCGAGAAAGACGATGGTGATGAGGATCGCCCCCCAGAAACCGAAGGTGAATATCTCCGGTATCGTCACCGCGGCTCCGCTACTGTCCAGCAGCGGCCGGTGCCAGATCGCCACGGCGGTGGTCGAGGCAAAGGCGACGATGGCCACCATGACTGTCGCCCGCAGGCCGAGCGCGGTGGCGGCCACGGTGACCGGCGCCACGATCAGCACTGCAAACGGGTTGTTCAGCCCGCCCGAGAGATACAGCAGCGCCGCCAGCTGTACCGTGTCGAAGGCCAGCATGGCCGTCACCTCCGCCTCGCTCAGGCGCTTGTTGTGCGGATAGACGAAAAGAAACACCACATTGGCCAGCACCGAAAGCCCGATCACCGCCGCAAAGGGGCCCGCCTCCAGCCTGAGCTCGAACAGATGCCGCGCCGCCAGCACCGCCACCACCTGCCCCAGGATCGCCACCCAGCGCAGCACAAGCAGCGTGTGCAGGCGCACCCGGCTGTCGGGCTGGTTCTGAAAAAAGCCTCTCTCCGGCCCGGCCATGTCTTTCCCCATGTGGCAATCTCGCCTATTGTAGTTTGTCCCGTACCGGAGGATCAATGGCGAGCGGACAGGCCGGAACAGGCAGACAAACGGAACCGGACGAACGAAACGGAAGGAGAAACGGAATGCTCAGGCTCTGGACATTGCTGGTGGCGCTCACCCTGGCCGGTATCGGCGGGGTCGTCTGGTACATGAATCGTTCCGACTGCAACATCTCCCTGGACAAGAACGCCGCGGTGAATATCGGCGGTCCCCTCAGCCTGATCGACGAGACCGGCAGAGCGGTGACCGATGCCGACATGTTCACCAGACCTACCCTGCTTTACTTCGGCTATACCTTCTGCCCCGATGTCTGCCCGCTCGACAACGCCCGCAACGCCGAGGCTCTCGATATCCTGCTGGAGCAGGGCTACGATGCGCAGATGGCCATGATCACCATCGACCCCGAGCGCGACACGCCCGAAGTCATGGCCGAATTCACCGACTACCTGCACGAGCGCATGACCGGCTATACCGGCACCCCCGCGCAGATCAAGGCCGCCAGCCAAGTCTACAAGACCTATTACGCCAAAGAGCCCGACGGCGACCCCGAATATTACCTGATGGACCACACCACCTTCACCTACCTAGTGCTGCCCGACCGGGGCTTCGTCGAATTCTTCCGCCGCGACGAAACACCCGAAGAAATGGCCAGACGCGCCGCCTGCTACATCGAGGCCGCCGGCTGGGGATGACAGGGACGGGCGCTCGGACGGCAACCGGGAAGGCGAGAACGGCAGGGATAATTTCCCTCCACCCCGTCGTGACAAATTGACCATGCCGCCTTCTGCGCCTAGATTGAGCAGACCTTGAACATCCGGAGGGCCGCGCGTGTCGGATCAGAAACTCGAACCCATCGGCGAAGACCCCTCGCTCCTGCTGGTCGATGACGACGAACCGTTTCTGCGTCGCCTGGCGCGGGCCATGGAGAAACGCGGCTTCGAGGTCGAAACCGCCGCCTCGGTGGCCGCCGGCAAGGCCATCGCCACCGCCCGCCCGCCCGCCTATGCGGTGGTGGACCTGCGACTGGAAGACGGCAACGGTCTCGACGTGGTCGAAGTCCTGCGCGAAAAGCGCCCCGACGCCCGCGTCGTGGTGCTGACCGGCTACGGCGCCATTGCCACCGCCGTCGCCGCGGTCAAGATCGGCGCCACCGACTACCTGTCCAAGCCCGCCGATGCCAATGACATCACCAATGCACTGCTGACCCGCGAAGGCACCCTGCCGCCCCCGCCGGAAAACCCGATGAGCGCCGACCGGGTGCGCTGGGAGCATATCCAGCGGGTCTATGAGCTGTGCGACCGCAATGTCAGCGAAACCGCCCGCCGGCTGAACATGCACCGGCGTACCCTGCAGCGCATCCTCGCCAAACGCTCGCCGCGATGAGAGCCACGGCCCTGGGCCTGGCGCTTGCCCTCTCGGCCTGCACCAATGACCTGACCCCATCCGAACCGCCCCCGCGCCTCCTGCCCGATGCAGACGGCCTCGCCGTCACCGGCACCGGGCTCAGGATCGACTTCGGCCGCTCCCCTGCCGGTGTGATCCCCCTGCTCGACAAAATCCTCGGCCCGCACCGGCCCCTGCCCCTGCGGAACTGCCCGCACG
>JALTZY010000212.1 GCA_027045905.1 Paracoccaceae bacterium | reverse complement strand
GGCGTGGGGGATTCGGGCATGGCGGGCGCCTCCTCCTCGGCCGCCCCCGCGCCTTCGGACGGAAGCGCCTCCTCGCTGCGGGCCAGGGCGGCGTCGATACGAGCGATGGCCTCATCCGTTACGTCCACCTGGCGCGCGGCGATCAGGGCGATGCGCTTTTCCAGCATGATCTGAGCGCCGTAATCCTGCAGGATCCCGGCCAGAACCGGCGAGATCTGCTGCAGGAACTGCGCCTGGGCCAGCTCGATTTCGGTCAGCAGTTCCTGCCGGGCCTGGTCGCGTTCGCGCCGCAGCGCCTCGACCTTGGCGTCGAAGGCATCGGCGCGGGCGCGGAATTCTTCCGGGCTCAGGCCGGGGCGCTCTTCGGTCAGGGCCAGTTCCTCGGCCTTGAGCTCGGCCTCGATGGCTCTGGTGCGCTCTTCCTGGCGTTTGCGCTCGGCTTCCAGCAGCGCGCTGATGCGCCGGCCGGCGGCGCTTTCGGCAAACAGGCGCTCGCGGTCCACCAGCAGGATCGGCGCCACCACCCGGCCCTGTTCGCGGGCGAAGTCCCGGGCGATATCCTGGGCGATATCCTGGGCCGGGGCCGGTCCGGCGGCCAGCCCGCCCAGCGCCAGGACCGCCCCGGCAAGCAATGCCAGCCGTCCCGCGTATCCCGGCCGCCGGGCGCGCTCGGATAACCGCAGAATCCCGTTCACCGTGCAGATCCTCAGAACTGCGTGGAAATGGTGAACTCGAAGTTGTTTTCCACGTCATAGACCTGTTTCTGGAGCGCGCGCGTGAAGTTGAAGCGCAGCGGGCCGATCGGCGTATTCCAGAACAGCGAAGCGCCGACCACCGAGCGCAGATGCATCGAATCGTCGATCGCCCCGCCCAGGGTATTGTCGAGCCCCCAGAGCGAGCCGACATCCAGGAACAGGCCGCCGGAGATACCGTATTCTTCGGGCAGGCCGAGGGGGAATTCGGCCTCAAGCCGGGCGACGGCGAACATGTTGCCACCGACCCCGTCATTGGAGACCAGGTCGCGCGGGCCGATCCCGTAGGGGGCGAAGCCGCGCATCTGCATCGAGTTCAGCGCGAAGCGGTCGGTAATGCGGCTGCTGCCGCCGTCGAGCGCCACGAGGGCGCCGCCTTCGAGGGTGGCGCGCAGGGTTATCTGATCGTTGAACACGCTGGTCTGAGCCGCGGCCAGGGCGGTGGTCTTGGCGTAGGTGTAATCGGAGCCGAAACCGCCGAATTCGGTGCCCAGGTCAAAGCGCAGCGCCACTTCGGGGGGGATGCTGGCGCGCCGGTTGTCATAGGAATAGCTGAATCCGGCCCCGCCACCGACCTGCAGCCCGCGCGCGGCCTCGGCGGTGAACAGGGCCGAGGAGCCGGCGGTGACGTTTTCGATATTGGCGCCGGCAGCGAAGAGCTTGACATTGAGCCGCCCGTTCTCGCTGACCGGGAATTCCAGCGAAGGCGCGATCTGGGCGCGCTGGGTATCGTAGGGCGAAACCGTGCTCGCGGTGGTGCGGTTGAGAAAGGCGTCGAGGCTGAAGCGCAGGTCGCGGCCCAGCAGGTTGGGCTCGGCGAAGGCGAAGGAGAAGGTGCCGGTATCCTTGCCGGTCTGCAGTTTCAGGCTCACATACTGGCCACGGCCGAGGAAATTGCTCTCGCTGAAGGAGATGTTCAGCCCGAGCCCGGCGGTGCTGGAATAGGCGCCGCCGAAGGTGAGGCTGCCGGTGGGCTTTTCCTCCACGTTCACGTCCACCACCACGTTGCCGGGCGCGGAGCCGTCGCGGGCCTCCACCTGCACGTCGGCGAAGAATCCAAGCGCGCGGATGCGCTCGGCGGCGGCGCGGATCTCGCGCGGGTTGAACGGATCGCCCTCGGCGGTGCGGAACTGGCGGCGGATCACCCGGTCCAGCGTGGTGGCATTGCCCTCGATGTCGATTCGCTCGACGATGACGCGCTCGCCGCGCTCGATCACCAGTTCGATATCCAGGGTCTGGGCGCGCTCGTTGCGGCTGATGCGCGGCACCACGCGGACGAAGTTCATGCCCTTCCGGCTCGCGAGCCGCTCCATGCGGGCGATGGCGTCCTCGACCACGGTGGGATTGTAGGTGGCGCCGGTGCGGATACGGGCCAGACGGGCGAATTCGTCGGCGTTCAGCCCCTCGACCCGGCTGGTGGTGGTGACCTCGCCGAAGCGGAAGGGCCTGCCCTCGCGCACCTTGAAGGTGACGAAGAAGGCATCGCGCTCGCGCGCCAGTTCCGAGGAGACGCTCAGCACCCGGAAATCGACATAACCGCGCGAAGCGTAGAAATCACGCAGCACCTGCTTGTCGAATTCGATCCGCTCCGGGGTGTAGGTATCGGCGCGGACGATGGCGCGCATCAGGCCGGCCTGCTTGGTCTCGACCACGCGGCGCAGGCGCGCATCGCTGAAGGCGCGGTTGCCGACGAAGGAGAGACGCTCGATCTCGGTATTGCGGCTTTCGGTGACTTCGAAGACCAGATCGACGCGGTTGCCCGGGCGCGGGATCACCCTGGGCTCGATGGACACTTCCAGGCGGCCCTGGCGCTGATAGGCGGCCAGAATCGCGGCCGCGTCCTGCTCGGCCACGGTCGGGTTGAAGACCCGGCGCGGCTGGCTTTGCAGGAGCGGCAGCAGGTTCTTGTCGCGGATGCGCCGGTTGCCCTCGATGGCGATGCGGTTTATGGTGGGATATTCCTCCACCCGCACCAGCAGGGTGCGCCCGCGCGGCACGATCTCCACATTCCTGAACAGGCCGCTGCCCACCAGGCGCTGATAGCCGTCATTGAGCGCGGCGGCGCTGACGGTTTCGCCACGGGCGATTCCCAGATAGCTGAGCACGGTTTTCGGCTCGATGCGCTGCAAGCCCTCGATCTGGATCGAGGAGAAGCTGTAGGCCTGGGCCACGGCCGCTTTCGGCGTCAGTGCCGTGGCCGTGCCAAGTGCCAGAACAACAATGAAAATCAGCCGCTGAAATAGTGCCGCAACACGCGCCCGAACCACCAGCCCGGCCTCCTGGGCCCCGATCCGGCTCCGTCCCTCGAAATCGCCCATCTTGTATTCTTTCTTTCAGACATCCCACTCCCTTGTTTGGTAAAGGGTCCGGGAGGGGTTGTCAAAGCGGCAGGGCGTACCGGGGGAAGATTGTTTCCCGCTTGCCACATCGGGGCGCATGATCGCACAGCCCGGGAACGGTCCCGCGGATGCGCCGGCCCACGCCCCGCCGCCCCCCCAGCGCGACAAACGGGCCCACGCCGCGGCTCGAAGGCATCCTTGCCGCGCTTGCCGCGGCGGGCCGCAGGGCGCGCGAAGCAACCGGTTGCCCGGACGCCGGCTTTGTCCGATAAGGGAGGTCGGCAGCGGATCGCAGACATGCAGGCACATATGGACCAGACCGCCCTCATCAGCGCCTTCTTCACCCTGTTCGTGGTCATCGACCCGATCGGGCTGGCGCCGATGTTCCTGGCACTGACCAAGGGCATGGAGCGCCCTGCCCGATACGCGGTCGCCACGAGGGCGGTGCTGATATCGGCGGCGATCCTGACCCTGTTTGCGCTGTTTGGCGAGGCGGTGCTGGGATTCATGGGGATTTCCATGCCGGCCTTTCGAATCGCCGGCGGGGCGCTGCTGTTTCTCACCGCGCTGGACATGCTGTTCGAGCGGCGGACCAAGCGGCGCAAGGGCCAGGCGCGGGCGGAGAACGATCCCTCGGTCTTTCCGCTCGCCACGCCGCTGATCGCCGGGCCGGGAGCGATCGCCACCATGATCCTGCTGAGCGGGTCAAGCGGCGGCGACTGGATCGTGACCGCAACCATGCTGGCAGTCATGGCCCTGGTGCTGAGCAGCGTGCTCCTGGCATTCTTCGTCGGCGCTTCGGTCGAGCGCTTCCTGGGCGAAACCGGGATCAACGTGATCACCCGTCTGCTGGGAATGCTGCTCGCCGCTCTCGCGGTGCAGTTCATGCTCGACGGGCTGAGCGAAACCCTGCGCGTGTCATAGCCGGGTCATAGCCCGATCCCGCGGCATCGGCAGGTCCCGGGCCGCCCGGACCGGGCGCCCCTCCTTTCGTCTCGCGCCCCCGCCCCGCCGCGCGGCAGCCATTGCACCCGAACCGTCAGCCCCCATATCTCCCCCATGGAAAGCATCGACCCCGCCCGCCTCGTCTATCTCCTGATCCTCGGCATCGCCATCGCCGGCTACCTGATCGCCGACAGCCGCGCCTCCCTCGGGCGCATGGCCCGCCAGGCCTTGGCCTGGGGGCTGATCTTCGTCGGCGTCATCGCCGCCTACGGGTTGTGGAAGGACATCGCCCCCGAGCTCTCCCCCCGCCAGTCCCTGACCCGGGACGGTGCCATCGTCGTGCCCCGCGGCCCGGACGGCCACTTCTACCTGACCCTGCGCCTGAACGACGTGCCGGTGCGATTCGTGGTCGATACCGGCGCCACGGCGGTCGTGCTGAGCCGGGAGGATGCCCGGCGCATCGGTCTCGACCCCGATCGCCTCGTCTATGCCGGGCGCGCCAGCACCGCCAACGGCGAAGTGGCCACCGCCACGGCCCGGGTGGAAACCGTCCAGCTGGAAAACCTCGCCGACCGCAACATGCGCGTACAGGTCAACGGCGGCGAAATGGAGGGCTCGCTTCTGGGCATGGACTACCTGCGCCGCTTCTCGCGCATCGAGATCGCCGACGACAGGCTGCTCCTGACCCGCTGAGGGCGCCCCCCGGGTCTTTCCGCGAAGTCTTTCCGCGAAAACCGCCCCGCCGCGAAGGCGGGACGCCCGGGCAGCATCGGCAGGCCGACCGGGGGCTCAGGCCAGCGCCGCCAGGATGCGCGCCCAGCTGCGCGTGCCCTTGTGGAAGCTTTCGAGGTCGTATTTCTCGTTGGGCGAATGGATCCGGTCGTCGTCGCGGCCGAAGCCGATCAGCAGCGAATCCATGCCCAGCAGGGTCTTGAAATGCCCGGCAATGGGGATCGAGCCGCCGCAACCCACATAGGCGGCCGGGCGGGGCCATTCGTCGCTGAGCGCCTTTCGAGCCCGTTTGAAGGCGGGGTTCTCGATCTCCATTTGCGCGGCGCGCGAGCCGCGGCTATCGTGCCAGATCACCTCGAAATCGGCGGGGATGTTTCCCTCCACATATTCGACAAAGGCCTGATGGATCGCATCCGGGTCCTGATCGCCCACCAGTCGGAAGCTCAGCTTGCAATGGGCCTCGGCGGGCAGCACCGTCTTGAAGCCCTCGCCGGTATAGCCGCCCCAGAGACCGTTGACTTCGCAGGTCGGGCGCGACCAGATCATCTCGAGCGGGGTGCGGTCCTGCTCGCCGGCGGGCTCGCTCAGCCCCACTTCGCCGAGATAGGCCGCATGGTCGAAACCGAGCCCCTGCCACTGGGCGCGGATCGCCTCGGGCAGTTCCGGCACACCGTCGTAAAAGCCCGGCAGGGTGACGCGCCCGCGCGCGTCATGCAGCCCCGCGACGAGCCGCGAGAGCACATGCAGCGGATTGCCCGCAAGCCCCCCATACATGCCCGAATGCAGGTCGCGATCGGCGCCGCGAATGGTGAATTCCTCGGTCAGAAGCCCGCGCAGCATGGTGGTGATCGCCGGCACCGCGCTTTCGAACAGGCCGGTGTCGCAGATCAGGGCGAAATCGGCGCTGAGTTCAGCGGCATTTTCTCTGAGGAACGGCACCAGCGAGGGCGAGCCCGATTCCTCCTCGCCCTCCAGCAGCACGGTGATGGCGACCGGCAGCGCGCCATGCTCGGCCTTCCAGGCGCGGCAGGCCTCGAGGAAGGTCATCAGCTGGCCCTTGTCGTCGGAAGCGCCGCGCGCGCGGATCACCTTGCCCCTGCCGGTATCTTCCAGCGCCGGCTCGAAAGGCGGCCTCTCCCACAGCTCCAGCGGGTCCACCGGCTGCACGTCGTAATGGCCGTAAAACAGCACATGCGGCGCGCCTTCGGGGCCTTCGGCATGGGCGACGACCATGGGGTGGCCCGGCGTGGGGCGCTTTTCGGCCGCAAAACCAATGCCTTGCAGGTCGGCCACCAGCCAGTCGGCGGCGCGGTCGCAATCGGCCGCATAGGCCGGGTCGGTGGAGATGGAGGGGATCCTGAGCAGCTCCATCAGCCGCTCGAGCGCCTGGGGCAGGGCTTCGTCGATACGGGCAAGGACGGGGGCAAGGGGCATGTCGGTCTCCGGTTGCGGGAAATTGCGCGCAGCGTAACAGCAATGCGAGCGCTGTCCAGAGCCTCTGGCGTCCGACGCGCGGGCGGGCTAAAGAGGGGAGGCGGGGCGTAAAGGGAGTATCAGATGCGTCATTCGGCTTCCGTCATTGCTGCGGGCATCACCGCCGGCCTGGCCGGCCTGCTTCTGGTCGCGGGCGCGACTGCCGCCGCGGCCGGCCCGCTCACGCCCCGGCAGGCGAAAAAGCAGCTGTTTCGCGGCGACAAGCTGCGCGTCGAGCTTCTCGACCTGAGCGGGCTCGCCCCGACCACCCGTGCCCAGGCCGAGGCGGTCGCCACTTCGCTGACCGACCCGGAAATCGCCGCGCAATGGGCGGCGATGGGCTTTTCCATGGGCTATTACGGCGCCATGGCGGTCAAGCCCGACCGGCCGCTGAGCCCCGAGAGCATGGCGATTTCCAATAACCTGCACAGTCCCGAAGCGGCTGAGGCGGCGGCGATGCAGGCCTGCAATGCGCTGGGGGAGGGGGAGAGAGAGGGAGAATGCGTGCCTGTCGCCCTGATCCTGCCCAGGCGCTACAAGGCGCGCGATTTTACCCTGAGCCAGGCAGCTACCGAGGCCTTTCGCACCGGCTGGGGCAGGCCGAACGCCCCGCAATACCTGGCCTATTCGCCCTCCACCGGCGCCTTTGTCATCGCCAGGGGGGCGGGGGCCGATGCCAAGGCGCTCGCAAGCTGCAACGAACAGACTGGGCTGGGCGATGGCGGCGATTGCGTGATCGGGATCGCCGAGGAGTGAGCCGCGGACAATGAGGCGACAATGAAGCAGGGCGCCGATACGACCGGCTATCAGAGCGGTTCAAAAACGCGTCAAGATGTATCAGTATATTCGTATGTATTTCGTAGCAAGACAGGTATAAGCTGCACCGAGTCGTTTTCGGCGCTCCGGTTGCTCCGGTTTCAGGCATTCATGCCGCATCTGCGGTGCTCGGCGCGTGGCATGGTCCGGTACAGGGCGGACATTGCCAACCGCGCCAGCCGCCGCGAATGATGCAGGCATACCATAGGGGAACGCGCATGGACCACACCGCATATCTTGACGCAGCGCTGAAGCGGCTGCACGAAGAGGGGCGCTATCGCGTCTTCATGGATATCGAGCGCGCGCGCGGCCAGTTCCCCCATGCCACCTGGCACAAGCCCGACGGCACCACCGCCCCGGTCGTCGTCTGGTGCGGCAACGACTACCTCGGCATGGGCCAGCACCCGGAAGTGCTCGCCGCCATGCACGAGGCGCTCGACGCCACCGGCGCGGGCTCCGGCGGCACCCGCAACATCTCCGGCACCACCGTCTGGCACAAGCGCCTGGAGGCGGAGCTTGCCGATCTGCACCGCAAGGAGGCGGCGCTGCTGTTCACCTCCGCCTATATCGCCAATGACGCGACGCTGAGCACCCTGCCCAAGCTGTTTCCCGGCCTGATCATCTACTCGGACTCGCTCAACCACGCCTCGATGATCGAGGGCATCCGGCGCAATGGCGGCGCCAAGCGCATCTTCCGTCATAATGACACCGAGCACCTGCGCGAACTGCTCGAAGCCGACGACACGGACGCGCCCAAGCTGATCGCCTTCGAGAGCGTCTATTCCATGGACGGCGATTTCGGCCCGATCGGGGCGATTCTCGATCTCGCGCAGGAATTCGGCGCGCTCACCTATATCGACGAAGTGCACGCGGTGGGCATGTACGGGCCGCGCGGCGGCGGCGTGGCCGAGCGCGATGGGCTGATGGGGCGCATCGACATCATCAACGGGACGCTCGCCAAGGCCTATGGCGTGATGGGCGGATATATCGCCGCCAGCGCGAAAATGGTCGATGCCATAAGGTCTTACGCTCCGGGCTTCATCTTTACCACCAGCCTGCCGCCGGCGGTCGCCGCCGGCGCTGCGGCCAGCGTGCGGCTGCTCAAGGCCGACCGGGCGCGGCGCGAAGCCCATCAGCAGGCCGCATCCGTGCTCAAGGCCCGCTTCAAGGCGCTCGGCCTTCCGGTGATCGACCACGGCAGCCATATCGTGCCGGTGATGGTGGGCGATCCGGTCCATACCAAGCAGCTTTCCGACCTGCTGCTTTCGGAGCATGGCATCTATGTCCAGCCGATCAATTATCCCACCGTGCCGCGCGGCACCGAGCGGCTGCGCTTCACCCCCTCGCCGGTCCATGGGCCGGACGAGATGGACCGTCTGGTCAAGGCGATGGATGCGCTCTGGTCGCAATGTGCGCTGAATCGCGCCGAGCTCTCGGCCTGAAGGCCCGGCGGCTACCAAAGGGTGCGATTTGTGCTATACCGCTGAAAAGGCGTGTCGTGGCGCTGATTCGCCTTTCCGCCTCCCCGTAACTCGCGGCGACTCGCCGCCTGCGAATTTGCGGAAAGAAGGGCGGAAGAAAGGCGAAGCAATGCGGTCCCGGACGGGCCGCCAAGGGGACATGGTCAGGCATGATTGGGCGGTGGCGCACACCAGAGATCCAGGAGCCGGCGGAGCAGCCGCGCAGCTTCGACGATTTCGAGCTGCGCCTGGGCGACCTGATGCGCGGCGAACGGGCGACCATGGGCAAGTCGCTGCTCGACGTGCAGCGCGAACTGAAGATCAAGGCCAATTACATCGCCGCCATCGAAAATGCCGACCCCAGCGCCTTTGAAACTCCCGGCTTCATCGCCGGCTATGTGCGCTCCTATGCGCGCTATCTGGGCATGGACCCGGAATGGGCCTATCAGGCCTTCTGCCGGGAGGCCGGATTCTCCACCGCCCACGGGCTGTCGGCCGCGGCCTCGGCAGGCAAGGCACAAAAGCGCGACCATGCCGGCGACCCGCTGGCCAATCCCGACGCCCTGTTCGTGCCTCAGAGCGAAAGCATCCTCGAGGGGATCGAGCCCGGCGCCGTCGGCTCGGTGCTGGCGCTGCTGGCACTGATCGGTCTGATCGGCTTTGGCGGCTGGGCGGTGCTGCGCGAGATCCAGCAGGTGGATTTCGCCCCGGTGGAGCAGAGCCCCGGCGTCCTCTCCGCGCTCGAGGATTTCACCGCCGACAATGCCCGCATCGCCGAAGCCACCGGCGGAGCCGGGCTCAACACGCCGCCTTCGGTCGAGGCGCTGGACCGGCTTTACCGTCCCGAGGCGCTGGACGTGCCGGTGCTGGTGGCGCGCGACGGGCCCATTTCCACCCTGGACCCGGCCGAAGTGGGCGCACTGGCCGGCGCCACGCGCCACGCGCCACTGACAACGGGCCTGCCGGCAGCCGGCGCGCCTCCGAACCTGCCCTCCCGAAGCGAAGCGCCGCTCTCTGCGCCAACCCGTCAGGGGGCAGACATCGCCGCCGCCGCTTCCCCCGCCCAGCCGCCAGGCGCCGGCGCCGCCGGCAGCGTGCGCGTCTTCGGCGCAGACGCCCCCGAAGTGGTGCTCTTCGCCGTACGCCCGTCCTGGGTACGGGTGCAGGCCGGCGATGGCTCGATCATCCTCGAAAAGATCCTCGAAGCCGGTGAGCAATACGTCCTGCCCGCCATGGAGACCCCGCCCGTCCTGCGCACGGGCAATGCCGGCTCGGTCTATTTCGCCGTCAACGGGACCGCCTACGGCCCCGCCGGCGAAGGTGCCAGCGTGGTCAAGAACATCACTCTTTCCGCCGAAAACCTGGCCGAAGCATACAGTCCCGCCGACCCGGCCCGCGATGCGGACCTGGCCACCTATGTGGCCGAACTCGAAGCAGGGCGCTGAAGGCTCCCGGCCGGCCCTGCGCGCCCTGTACTCGGCTCGGTCTCGGGTCAGCCTCCATACGCTCCGCCTTCCGATGCCGGAGCGCCCGGGCAGATGCGGTCTTCGCAGAAAACCGCCCCGCGCGAGACGGCTGCGCGCCTGCCGGCTACAGGCGGTAGATCTCGGCGAACTTGGCCTCCAGATATTCCAGCAGAGGCTCCACGCCCGGCACGAAGCCACAGGCCCGCTCTATCGCCTCGGCCGGCTCGTACAGCCCCCCGTGGCGTTGCAGCCGTTCGGCCAGCCAGCCGGTGGCGGCGCCCACTCTTCCGGCGGCCATGTCTTCGTCCAGACTGTCAAGTTCTTCCCACATCGCCTTGAAAAGACATCCGGAAAACACATTTCCGAGAGAGTATGTCGGAAAATACCCGAACAGCCCCACCGCCCAGTGCACATCCTGCAGGCAGCCCTGCGAGGCCCGTTCCACCGGATAGCCGAAATCCGCCTCGAAGCGGGCATTCCAAGCCTCTTCCAGATCGCCGGGCGCAAGCCTGCCCGCGATCATCTGCCGCTCCAGATCGAAGCGCAGCATGACATGCAGATTGTACTGCACCTCATCGGCCTCGGTACGGATATATCCCCGGTGCAGCTTGTTGACCGCGCCGAAGAATTCCCGGCGCGCCACGTTCAGCGGCCCGAAGGTCTCTTCCATGCGCCCATGCAGCCAGGTGCTGAAGCCGCGCGAACGGCCAAGCTGATTTTCGAAGATCCGGCTCTGGCTTTCATGCACCCCCATGGACACTCCCTGACCCAGCGGCGTCAGCAGGTAGGCGCGGTCGATATTCTGCTCGTAGCAGGCATGACCGGCCTCGTGAATGGTCGAATAGAAGCAGTTGAACGGATCGTCCTCGCTGGTGCGGGTGGTGATGCGCACGTCCAGCCCGGAACCGGAAGAGAAGGGATGCACCGCCTTGTCCAGCCGCCCGTGCCTGAAGTCATACCCGAAGGCATGGGCCAGTTCGCGGGCGAGCTGCATCTGCTTTCGCGCCGGGAAATGCCCCTCCAGCGCTTCCGGCTGATGCGCCGCGCCCATGCAGGCATCGCGCAGGGCCACCAGGCGCGGGCGCATGGCATCGAACATCTCCTGCAGCCCGGCTCCGGAGGCTCCGGGCTCGTAATCCTGCAAAAGCGCGTCGTAGAGCCCGCCCCCGCTCTGCCGGCTCCCGTCGGCCAGTGCCGCGGCCTGTTCGCGCTTGAGCGCCACCACCTCTTCGAGCACCGGCAGAAAGGCGGCGAAATCATCTTCCGCGCGCGCCTCCGCCCAGACGCGCTGAGCGGTGGAGGTGGTGCGGGCCAGCGCCGTGGCCAGTTCGCCGGGCACCCTGGTGGCGCGCGCGTATTCGCGGCGCAGGATGCGCAGATTCGCCCGCTCCACCTCGCCGAGCCCTGCCTCGTCGATACTCGCAAGCCACTCGCCCAGGCGCGGATCGGTCCGGCGCGCGTGGAGGACGGCTTCCATCGCCCCCATCTCCTCGGCGCGCTGAGAAACCGCCCCCGGGGGCATCTGCGTCTCCTGATCCCAGCCCAGCCGGCCGGCCACCTGAGCCAGCGCCTCGGTCTGACGCTGGAACGCCATCAGCTCTTCATATGCACGCATGTTAGCCCCTTATGCCCTGGGTGAGGGGATAGGCCGCCTGGTGGCGCGCGGCGATGATCAGCACCCAGGCCACGAGTGCCCCCAGCTGGTGGGTAATGGCCGCGTGGAGCGGCGCGGCATGGATGACCGTGACGATCCCCAGCACCGCCTGGATCAGCATCATCATCGCCACCCAGGCAAAGGCATTGCGTGTGGCGCGGTTGGGCGAGCGGCGCGCACGCCACCAGGCCCAGAGCGCCGCCAGCACCAGCAGATAGGCGAGGATCCGGTGGATGAATTGCACAAGCCCCGGATTCTCGAAGAGATTCCGCCAGCCGGGGCTGAGGTCGAAAGCCTCGGGCGGGAAGAACTGCCCCGCCATCCACGGCCAGTCGGTGAAGCTGCGCCCGGCGTCGATCCCGGCCACCAGCGCCCCCAGCAGCACCTGCAGAAAGGCAAGCCCCATCAGCCCGCCCGCCAGCCGCCTGAGCCCGTGCTCGGCGGCGCGGCGCGCCTGCATCCGCTCGGCCTCGCTACGCCCCAGCAGAAGCACATACCAGGCGATCAGCCCGAGGATGACGAAAGCCAGCCCCAGATGAACCGCCAGCCGGTAGCTCGCCACATCAACCATGTCGCCGACCAGCCCGGAGGAGACCATCCACCAGCCGATCGCCCCCTGCACGCCCCCCAGCAGGCCGATCCCGAGAAGTCGCCCGGTCCAGCCCGGCGGGATCCGGCGCGTGACGAGGAAGAACGCGAATCCCACAGCCCAGACCAGCCCGATCATCCGGCCGAGGAAGCGGTGCGACCATTCCCACCAGTAGATATATTTGAAATCTTCAAGCTGCATGTAATTGTTCTGCAGGCGAAATTCCGGGCTGGCGCGGTATTTTTCATAGGCCGCCTGCCAGTCCGCCGCGCTCATCGGCGGTAGCGTGCCCCTGACCAGTTCCCATTCGGTGATCGACAGGCCGCTGTCGGTGAGCCTTGTCAGCCCGCCCACCAGCACCATCGCCGCCACCATCACGAACAGCACCACGAGCC
>JALTZY010000211.1 GCA_027045905.1 Paracoccaceae bacterium | reverse complement strand
GCATTCCTGCTCACCACCAGCCGCAGCTTCTCGCGCGCCGGACGGCGGGGAGCGAAACCGTGTGGCTTTTCGGCTTGCATTCGGTGCGCGATGCGCTGCTGAACCCGGCGCGCGAGAAGCTGCGGCTGGTGGTGAGCAGGAATGCCGCCGACCGGCTCGCCGAGGCGATCGCGGCGAGCGGCATGGAGGCGGAAATCTCCGACCCGCGCAAATTTGCAGCGCCGATCGACCCGGGCTCGGTGCACCAGGGCGCGGCGCTGGAGGCGAGGCCGCTCGACTGGGGCGCGCTCGAAGATGTCTGCGCCCGGGGCGAGGGGCCCGTGGTGCTGCTCGACCGGGTGAGCGACCCCCATAACGTGGGTGCGGTGCTGCGCTCGGCGGAAGTATTCGGCGCGCGCGCGGTGATCGCCCCGGCGCGGGCTTCGGCGCCCGAGACCGGGGCGCTGGCCAAGACCGCCTCGGGCGCGCTCGAGCGCCAGCCCTATCTGCGGGTCAGGAACCTTTCGGACGCCATGCGCACGCTGCGGGAGATGGGTTTTGTCCTGCTGGGGCTGGATGGAGAGGCTGAGATGACCCTCGAACAGGGACTGGCAGACCTGGAGCCGGGCCGCCCGCTGGGGCTGGTGCTGGGGGCCGAGGGGCCGGGGATGCGCCAGAAGACCCGTGAAAACTGCGACGCGCTGGTGCGCATCGACCCGGCCGGGGCCTTCGGCTCGCTCAATGTCTCCAATGCCGCCGCCGTGGCGCTCTACGCCGCCAGTCGCGCCCGGGCGCATCACAAGCAGGTGAGCAGCGGCTGAAAAACCGTCCCCCCATGCCCATATGAATGCTGTCAGGCCGTGGAGCGCCTGATCTTCCCTGCACTGTCCCTCGTTCCACGAACCTGCGCCCGGACGTAACGTCACGGGCGCTTTTTCATTGGCCATCGGGGGTATATATGACGGGCATGGCACGAGATTACAGCGACGCATATCTGAAAAAGATCCTCACGCGCACCAGGGTCATCGCCTGTGTGGGCGTGTCGATGAACCCGGCCCGGCCCAGCTATTTCGTGGCGCGATATCTGAGTCTCAAGGGGTTTCGGGTGATCCCGGTCAATCCGGGCCATGCGGGCAAGGAGCTGTTCGGCGAAGAGGTGGTGGCCGATCTGGCCTCAATCCCTGCCGATGCCGGGGTGGACATGGTGGATATCTTCCGCCGTTCGGAGCATGTGCCGCCCATCGTCGAGGCGGCGCTCAAGCATCTGCCGGGGCTCAAGACCGTGTGGATGCAGATCGGGGTGGAGAACGAGGAAGCCGCGGCAATGGCCGAGGCCGCCGGCTGCGACGTGATCATGAACCGCTGTCCGAAGATCGAGTATCAGCGCCTGTTCGGCGAGTTGCGCATGGGCGGGTTCAATACCGGGATCATCAGTTCGAAATTGTGAGCGGGCGGTTTTCCCGCGAAAGCCGGGGGTGCCGGGGATGTGGCGGTGCGAAGCGGTTGGTGGAGCGATTTTTCGCAGAAAAATCGTGCCTCCGGCGGGAGTATTTCGGGAAAGATGAAAGGGGTGTTCAGGTGCTGGCATGTGCATGCCGGAACAGGCGCCGGGCCAGTTCCGCGGGTACCGGGCGCGCCGGCGGGGTCATTGCGAGTCGTCCCATCAGGGCGCGGTATGGCTCCTGGGAGAGCAGTTCGCCAAGGCGCGCATGGCGCCATTCCACGGCTTTGCGGTGGAGTTCCATGAGGGGGCTGTCGGCCTGCAGTTCGGCAAGGAAGGGGGCGCTGAGGGGTCTGGCTGCCAGAATGCTGGTATCTTCCTGCTGACACCAGTTGCGCTCGCTCCAGTAGTCCATGCCCAGTTCATCGCTGCCATGTACGGCCCGGCCGCGGTCGCGCTTCAGGAGGTAGCTTTCCATCGCGCCCAGCGGGTAGTGGTTGAGCTGGACGAGGCGGTAGTTTGGGCGGCCGAAGGGGGAGAATATCTGGCTGCGGCGAAAGCGCGCGGGAAGCTCGCGCCCCTCGCCGTCAAACCAGCGCGCCCGATCGGCGAGCCCGTCCGCCGGCGCGCGGGGGCGGTGGACGCCGAGCTTCCGGTAGGCGCCGCTGTTGCGATAAAGGGTCTTGAACATGAAGGCGCGCCAGGGCCAGGCCATGATCTCGGGGGCGGCGCGGGTGAAGCTTTCGGTGATCGGCGCGTCGCGGTATTCGACCTGCCCGCAATTGCCGAACAGCCGCCAGGTCAGCGTGATCGCATCGGCCTCGGGGAGGGCTGCGAGGAGGGCGGCGAGGCTGTGATCGCCCACATGGATATTGACGAATTCGTCGATGTCGAGCGCCAGCAGCCAGTCGGCCGCGCGCACCAGCCTGTGTTTGTCGGCGAGCTTCAGCGCGCTCCACTGCACGCCGCCCTTGTCGTGCGGGCCGTCATTGCGGATATGGACGAGCCAGCCCATCTCTGCGAGCCGGTCCAGCATGGCATCGGAGCCATCGTCGCAATCATTCGAACAGACGAGGAAATCCGTGAAGCCAAGCCCCCGGTGATGGGCCAGCCATTCGAGCAGAAAGGCGCCTTCGTTGCGGATGGTCAGAACGATGGTGGCGCGCATCGTCAGCCTTACCAGTCGCGCAGGAAGGCCACGACCTTCTTGTTCGAAACCCGCGGGTAGAAGGTGAGGCCTGCCGCGTGCATGGCATCGAACACCGCCCGCACGCCGGCCGCGCCGATCCATTGCGGGTGCAGCTCGATCACCGCCCCGCGCAGGCCGGAGAAGTCCGCGAGCGGCAGGATCTCGGCCTCGGCCCCCTCGATATCGCAGACGAGGAAGCTGGGCCGGATCGCCTTGACCGCCGCCTTGGCGTTTTCCACCGCGATTTCCTCGACGCGCAGCAGCGGGCTTTTCTCGCCCGCCGGGTTTTCCTCGAGCGAGGAGGCGAGGAAATTCTCGCGCACGTAAAACTTCGCCTTGCCCTTGCGCTTGCCCAGGATGGCGTTGTGCACGGTGACGTTTCCGACCCCGTTCTGGGCGTGCACCCGCTCGATGAAGGGGATCAGGGCCGGGTTGGCCTCGTAAGTATGGATCTCGCCCACCTTGCGGTTATGCGAAAGATAGGTGGACATGTAGCCGATGCCGCCCCCGAGCTCGAGCACCACGTCTTCGGGGCTGACCAGCGCCTTGACCGCCTCGATCTCGCGGCGCTCGTAATCGCCCCGGCGCAGCAGGCGGCGCTTCTTGCGGTCGATGAAGGCCGGGTCATGGGGGATGCGCAGGCCGCGCGAGCGGATCAGGGCCGGGGGGGTATCGGGCGATTTTACCGTGTCTTTCATACTCTTACTCCTCTTGTGGCATTTCCCCCGGGTGCGGGCAGGTCATGTATTCACGTCCAGCGCCAGCGCATGGGCGACGCGCTCGAGCGGGGTGAGCGTGGTGGCGAGCGCTCTTTCGTAAAGGTCCTGAAATTCCGGGTTGTCATGCAGCTCCTCGGCCTTGGCGCGGTGCCAGGCGAGCCCCTCTGCGTGCAGGCGGGCAAGCACCGGGTCGGCCTTGAGGCGCTGAAGCTCGGCCCGGAGGCGGGGGATGTTGCGCTTGATGGTGACGTCCCTGTAATCGGACCAGTCCATGCGGATCCAGTAATTGAGCCCGATTGAGCGGTCCACATGAAGCGCGCGGCCGCGCTGGCGCTTGATCAGGTAGCTTTCGGCCGAGCGCAGGGCGTAGTGATTGAGCTGGATCAGGTCGTAACCTATTGTATTCATGGAAGAACGCCAGCCCTTCGTCGCCACTTCCGGCCCCATCGGCCGGCCGGAGCCATTGACCCAGCGCACCTTGTCCGCCGCCTCCGGGCGCAGCTTGTTGGGCCGGTGGCAGGAGAGCTTTTCGTAAGCGCCGATATTCCGGACCATGGACTTGAATCCCCAGACCGTGTGCGGCTTGGGGCAGTATTTGGGCGCGGCGCGGTCGAACTGCTCGATCACCAGCTCGTCGGCGAGCCGGCGCACGCCGTTATGGCCGAACAGTCGCCAGGTCATGGCCACATTGGTCGCCTCGGGGATGCGCTCAAACAGGTCGTCGAGCGTGCCGTTGCCGCAGCGGATGTTCATGTATTCGTCCACGTCGATATGGATGATCCACTCGGCATTTTGCACGAGCGGTTCCTTCAGCGACCGGTTCAGGGCGTATTGCTGGGGGGAATTGCCCTTCCAGTCGTTGTTGTCGCGGTGCTGGACGATGCCAAGCTCCTGAAGACGCTCGAGAATCTTGGGCGTCCCGTCACTGCAGGCATTGGTATAGACGATAAAGTTGTCCACCCCGATCACCCGGTGATAGGCGACCCATTCGAGGATATAGGGGGCCTCGTCCTTCATGCAGGCGACGATGACGCGGCCCGAACTGCCCGCGGGCAGGCTGCGCGGCGGGGCCGGGGCGAAGGGAGGCGCGGGCCGGTCCTCGCCCTCGGGGGGCAAGCGGTTATGCGGTTCGAAGCGCCCGCCCTTCAGATGGTGGTAATTCTCGATCGCCTCCTTGCTCAAGAGCTTCCGCGCCACGGGCGACAGGGTGCCGTTGAGCGCCGCGCCGGGGGCGGCACGGGCCTTGGGGGCGGATTTCGCCGCGCGGGCCGTCTCGCGCCGGGCCTCGCGGGTGGCCTTGTCGATACGCGGCAGGAAGGCGGCGGCATACTGGCTGGCGCGAAAGCCCATCTCCGTCTCCGCCTCCTGCCAGTGCCGCAGCGCCCGGTCGCGCTTGAGGGAGGCGGCGGTGAGGGCGGGATGGGCCTTCAAGAGGCGCTTGTTGTCGGCCTCGAAGGCTCTGGACAAGGCGCTGAGCGCGCCGGGTCTGAGCGGCGCGCCGGGGATCGTCACCTCGGCCAGGAGCCGGCGCCAGAGCTGGCGCGGGATGGTGCGGCCAGTGCCCAGCAGCCGGACGAAGACCTCGTTCATCCGCCGCATCCGCGCAAGGCTCGCCGCCGACAGGGCAGGGGGCGCGGGGGCTGGCTCTGTCTTGCCGATATTCTCTTCTATATCAAAGGATTGCTGGATCTCCTCGACAATCTCCGCGCTGTAGAATCGCGCTGGATCATAGGCCCTCAAGCGCACCGATCCGGCACCGAAGACCGCTTCCCATTCCCCCTGCAACCCGGCGTAATCGAGCCAGAAGGGCGCCGCCTGCACTTCGGGAAAGAGATGGCGCGGCGGGTCGTATTCTCGCCAGCCGGCCAGCGCCGCTTCGCGCCAGTTGCCGGCCTCGGCAAGGGCGATTTCCTGCGCCAGCGAGGCGGTGCGCCCGGACCAGAGCGCCTCGGCATAATGGCGGCAGAGCAGGCGGGCCTGTTCGTCGATATGAGCGAGGATGGTGATGTCATCGCCCAGCGGCCGGAGCAGGTCGCGCAGTCGCTCGAGCGCCGAGCGCGTGGGCAGCGTGGCCAGCTGCGCGGCGCTCAGGATCAGCTTTTCCGGGCGCTGTTTCTCCACCTCCCCGACAAGCTCGGCGGAAAGCCGGGCGCGCAGCCGCGCCTGCGCGCCGGGCGGGGCGAGGCCGCGATTGTAGCGCAGGATATCCACCGCTTCCGGGTCGCTCACCGCCATGTAGAGGCGGGTCTGGTTTTTCGCCCCGCCGATGCGCGGAAACAGCGCCCCCTTCTGCAGAAGCTGGCCGCGCTTGTCCGCGAGCACGCCTTGCAGGCGCGCGGCGCCGCATTGCTCGAGGCCGATATGCAGATAGATCTTCACGTCTCGGCCCCTTCTTTCGCGGCGGGCTTGTTGCGGTTGGCATTGGCCACGCCCCACCAGGGAAGCTCGATCCCGAGAAAGTCCGATACCCGCTCCCGGGCATCCGGGTCCTCTATGTCATATTCCAGGAAATCCTTTGCGTCACCAAACACTTGCCGGCAGAACTTTATGTGCCCCTCAATCCAGCGGATACGCTCGGCATCGCTCCCCCCCCAGCCCTCGGGCAGGCCGGGAACGGCATTTTGCGGCAGGCGGGTACGGCCGAGATTGGACCAGCGCGCCATCGAATCACTGTGGCGCGCCGGATCGCGCACGGTCAGGATGAAGCGCGCGCCGGGATGGTGGGCGCGGATCGCGCTGAGCAGGCCCCAGTCGGTCTGCGGCCAGAGGTTCAGCCCTTCGCGCACCACGTCGATCTCGGTGAATGCGTCGAACTCCTCCATCAGCGCCAGCGGGTCGCCCTGCTCGAAATAGCCGCGATACATCAGCTTGCCGACAAAGGCGCGCTTGAGGCGGTCGCCCCGGCTCTGGCCCTTGCGGATGCGCCAGTCGGCGACATTGAGCCCGGCGTGCTTGAGCGCCTCGCCAAGGCTGGTCGTGCCCGACTTGGGCAGGCCCAGATTGATCACCCGGAGCCGGCTCATGGGGCCGCTCCGATCATCGCCAGCAGCGCCTCTTCGGCGGGCGAGATGGCGGGGGCCGCGCGCAGCTGTTCGCGCATCTCTCGGTAGGATTCCTGTGCCAGAAGCTCATCGCGCCGGGCCATGTGCCGGCGCACGCATTTTTCGTGCAAGGCCTTGATTTCCAAGTCTTTATTCAGCGCCGCAAGCTCCTTTTCCAGGCGCGGGAGATAGCGCTGGATCGAGGTGTCGCGCCAGGCGGCATCGTTGCGCTCGCGCCAATACGAAGTGTCGAAGGTGCGGTGCTCGCGGTTCACATCGCCCCGGTCGTTCTTGACCAGGTAGGAATCGAGCGAGCGCAGGGCGTAGTGATTGAGCGTGGCCAGTTCGCGCGCACCCCGGGCCGGGAACTTGCGCAGGCGATTCTTTGTCGCGGCGTTGAGAAACGGGCGCGGGACCGGGCGGCCGGACCCGTCGGTCCAGGCCGGTTGTTCGTTTTGTGCAATTCCCTTGCGGATGAAGGGGCGGTGCGCGCCGAGATACTTCACTGGAAAATCCATCCGCATCAATGTCTTGACCTCTATCGCCGTCTGATCGGTCCAGATGTCGGGATTGTGCGAATGTTCGAATTGTGCAATCACCGGCCTGTCTTCAAAGGCCTCGATCCCGCCATTGGCGAAGAACTGGAAGGTAACCGAAATCGCCTGCGGATTGCCGCAGGCCGCGATCAGCTCGGGGATGGTGCCGCGCCCGGTGCGGATATTGAGAAACTCGTCCACATCCGCCACCCAGATCCAGTCCGAGGCGCGCACCAGATCCTGCTTCAGCGCATCTTTCAGCGCCTCCATCTGG
This sequence comes from Paracoccaceae bacterium, assembly GCA_027045905.1. GTDB lineage: Bacteria > Pseudomonadota > Alphaproteobacteria > Rhodobacterales > Rhodobacteraceae > JAAEUB01. Next base: position 5,695 of record JALTZY010000211.1, on the reverse strand, counting down.
TAATTGCGCCCCTTCGCCGGATTGGGCAGATGGGCGAGCAGGCCGCGGGCCGCCAGCGCGTCCAGAAGCAGATCGGTCCCGTCGCTGCAATCGTTTGAATAAAAAAGGAAATCCGTGACCCCGATCACCCGGTTGAAGGCGATCCATTCGAGCAGGAACGGCCCCTCGTTCTTGACGCAGGTGACGGCGGTTATGCGCATCGCGCCCACCCGGCACAGAGGCAGCGGGCACAGGCTCGCCCCGCCCGCACATATCCCGCCCGGTATCGCCGCCGCTGATCCATCTGCCCGCTCTCTAGCCGGTTCGCCCGGTGCTCTGCCTTTATTGCCCAATATGTGACAGTTTGGCCGCAACAGGTCAATAATTGCCTAACCCGAAACAATCACCTGTTGCCCGCAGGACTCTCTTGACCAAAGCCCGCCCGCATGGCCCATTGCGCTGAATGGGAGGCGACATGGCAAGCATACCGCAAGGCGTCGAGGAGGTGCAGGCGCTGCTGGCCGGGCAGGGTTACGTCTGCGACCGCCCGCTCGGCGTGGTCGTGTTCCTGGCGCTGAAGCTGGGCCGGCCGCTGTTTCTCGAGGGCGAAGCGGGCGTGGGCAAGACCGAAATCGCCAAGGCGCTCGCCGCCGGTCTCGGCCGCCGCCTGATCCGCCTGCAATGCTACGAGGGGCTGGACGCCGCCAGCGCCGTCTACGAGTGGAACTTTGCCGCGCAGATGGTGGCGATCCGCGCCGCCGAGGCCAGCGGCCACGAGCCCCCGGACCTGTTCGGCGACGACTTCCTGATCCGCCGCCCCCTGCTCGAAGCCATGCGCCCGCAGGAAGGCGGCGCCCCGGTGCTGCTGATCGACGAACTCGACCGCACCGACGAGCCCTTCGAGGCCTTCCTGCTCGAAGCCCTGTCCGACTTCCAGGTCACGATCCCCGAGCTCGGCACCATCCGCGCCCCGGAGCCGCCGATCGTCATCCTCACCTCCAACCGCACCCGCGAGGTCCACGACGCGCTCAAGCGCCGCTGTCTCTACCACTGGGTCGATTACCCCTCCTTCGAGCGTGAGCTGGAGATCCTCGCTGCCCGTGCCCCCGAGGCCAGCGCGCGCCTCAGCCGCGAAGTCGTCGCCTTCGTGCAGAAGCTGCGCGGCGAAGACCTGTTCAAGCGCCCGGGCGTGGCCGAAAGCATCGATTGGGCCAAATGCCTGCTGGCGCTCGATGTGCTGGAACTGGGCCCCGACGTGATCGCCGACACGCTGGGCGCGATCCTCAAATATCAGGACGACATCGCCCGCCTGCAGGGCTCCGAAGCCGCCCGTCTGCTCGAAGAAGTCCGCGCGGAGCTGGCCCCATGACCCCTTTCATCTTTCCGCCAATACTCCACGGGGGTCCGGGGGTGTGAAACCCCCGGCGCGCTGCCCATGCAATACCCGAGCCTCGACCTGCCGGAAAATCCCCGCCTCACCGCCAACCTCACCCATTTCGCCCGCGCCTTGCGCGCAGCCGGCTTGCACGCCGGCCCCGGCAAGGTGATCGAGGCCACCCGGGCCGTGGCCGCCATGGGCTTCACCAGCCGCGCCGATTTCCACGCCACGCTCGCCGCCGTCTTCGTCTCGCGCCCCGAAGAGCGGGCGGTGTTCGACCAGGTGTTCCGCCTGTTCTGGCGCGATCCGCGCTATCTCGAGCACATGATGGCGATGATGCTGCCGGCGCTCCGTGGCTTTGCCGAGGAGCGCCGGGCCAGGCCGGGCGAAAAGCGCGCCGCCGAAGCCCTGCTCGAAGGCGCGCCCCGCGATGCCCCCGACCTCCCCGAGGGCGAAGGCGAAGAACTCGAAATCGACTCCGCGCGCACCATGTCCGGCGAGGAGCGCCTGAAGACGCTCGATTTCGAGCAGATGAGCAATGCCGAGATGGCCGAGGCGCGCCGCATGCTCGCGCGCCTCAGCCTGCCGGTGCCGCCGATCCTCTCGCGCCGGATGCAGCCCGCCCCCCATGGCCGCCACCCCGACTGGCGCGCCACCATGCGCGCGGCCTTGCGAACCGGTGGCGAGGTGCGCGATTTTTCGCAGAAAAATCGCCGCCTCCGCTGGCCCGCTCTGGTGCTTCTCTGCGACATTTCCGGCTCCATGTCCGCCTACAGCCGCGCGGTGCTGCACTACCTGCACGCGGTCAGCAACCACAAGGGCGCGGGCTGGGCGCGAGTGCATGGCTTCACCTTCGGCACCCGGCTTACCAACATCACCCGCCACCTTGCCAGGCGCGACGTGGACGAAGCCCTGGCCGCCGCCGGGGCCGAGGCGCAGGACTGGCAGGGCGGCACCAGGATCGGCGCCTGCTTGCATGCCTTCAACCGCGACTGGTCGCGCCGGGTTCTGGGGCAGGGGGCGGTGGTGATCCTGGTAAGCGACGGGCTTGATCGGGGCGAACCCGAGGATCTGGCGCGCGAAATGGAGCGCCTGCATCTCTCCGCACGCCGCCTGATCTGGCTGAACCCGCTGCTCAGATGGCAGGAATTCGCACCCCGCGCCGCCGGCATCCGCGCCATGCTGCCCCATGTGGACAGCTTCCGCGCCGGGCACAACATCGCCGCCCTCGAGGGCCTCGCCGAGGCCATTTCCCGCCCCGGCGACATGGGCGAGAAGGCGCGCCTCATGGCGCTGCTGGACTGACCGCAACACATTGAAACAATGATATTTTTCCAGGTCTGCGCCCTATGTCGCACCCCTGCGGCATCCCGCCGCGGGGGCGGGCGTCGTTTGGGGTTTGACCTTTCGGCGGAAAGGGTCAAATACATTCACAATGCTGAATGTGTTAAATGCAATCGGAGTCTGACAAATGACATGGAACTGGAAAACCGGCGGTGTCGCCTTGGGGCTGGCGATCTTTCTCGCCGTGCTCCTGGTGAAGCCGGTCGGGGTCTCGACGCAGTTCGTGATCCTTGACGCGATGGTCGCCGATCAGGTCAATCCCGACCTGATTACCCGGACCGACGAAGGCGCCTGGACCTCGACCAACGCCTATCTCGCCAAGAGCAACGGCAAATACGCCAAGAACGCGGCCAATCCGCTGAATTACTCCTTCGTCTTCGTCATCGCCCTGATGGTGGGGGCGGGGATCTCGGCCTGGCTGCGCGGCGGCAACGGGCGCGAGGACAACCGCATCCCGGCGCTCTGGCGGGCCAATTTCGGCGATGCGGCCTGGAAGCGCAACCTGGCCGCCTTTGCCGGGGGCTTCATCGTGCTTTACGGCGCGCGCCTGGCCGGCGGCTGCACCTCGGGTCACATGATGAGCGGGCTCATGCAGACCTCGCTTTCGGGCTATATCTTCACCCTTGGCGCCTTTGCCGCCGCCATCCCCGTTGCCCTGATGATGTACAGGAAGGACGTGCAGTCATGACCATTTTTCTCGCATTGCTGATCGGTGGCCTGTTCGGCTTCGTGCTGGACCGTATCGGCGCCACCAATCCGACCGTGCTGGGCCGGATGCTGGCCCTGGTGAAGCTCGGTCTGATGAAGGCGATCCTGCTGGCGATCGGCCTGGGCTCGGTCCTGATGTTCGCAGGCCAGATGATCGGTCTCGTGGATGTGGGCCACATGTCGGTCAAGACCGCCTATATCGGCGTATTCGTCGGCGGGCTGCTCTTGGGGACCGGCTGGGCGATTGGCGGCTACTGCCCCGGCACGGGGCTTGCGGGTGCTGCCGGCGGGCGGCGCGACGCGCTCTATTTCATCGCCGGGGGGCTCCTGGGCGCGGCTGCCTACATGGTCACCTACCCCTCGCTCAAGGCCATGGGATTGCTCGAGAAAATCGCCGGCGGCAAGGTCACGATCGGCACCGTCCCGGGATCCGGCTATGACGGGCTGATCGGGATGCGCGGCGATGTGCTGGGGATCCTGCTGGGACTGGCCTTCGTGGCGGTGGCCTTTGCCCTGCCGGAAAATCCGCGCAAGCGCGAAGCCGCGCCGGTCGCGGCCGAATAGGGGACGAACAAGCCTGTCGGGGACTTCCCCCGGAGAGGGCCGCCGGAGCGATCCGGCGGCCCTTTTGCCGTGCCGCCCCTTGCGGGGCGCGCCGCTTTGCGCCACCCTTGGGCCATGGAGCCCGTGGACGACCTTCAGGACATTCCCGCCATCGCCCTTGCCTGGCACCGCGAGGGGAGGGGCGCGGTGCTAGCGCATGTGGTCGAGACCTGGGGCAGCGCGCCGCGCCCGGTCGGCGCCATGCTGGCGGTGAGCGGGCGGGGCGAGATCGCGGGTTCGGTCTCTGGCGGTTGCGTCGAGGGCGCGGTGGTGGCCGAGGCCGAAGCGGCGCTCAAGGACGGGCAGGCGCGGATCATGGAATTCGGCGTCAGCGACGAAGCCGCCTTTGCCGCGGGGCTCGCCTGCGGCGGGCGCATCCGGGTGCTGGTCGAGCCGGTGGGCGCGGGCTTGCCCGAAGTCCTGCTCGCCGAGCTCACCGCCGCCCGCGCCGCCCGTCGCCCCATCGCCTATGTGATCGACACCGCCCGCTGGCAGCGCCGGCTGGAGGGGGCGGAGGCCCATCCCGAGCGCTTTCGCGCCGACCGCTCCGGCTTTGGCGAGGATGGCGCCACCTTCATCTCCATTCACAACCCGCCCCTGCGCCTCTACGTGGTGGGGGCGGTGCATATCGCCCAGGCGCTGGTCCCCATGGCGCGGCTCGCGGGCCATGCCGTGACCCTGATCGACCCGCGCGCGACCTTCGCCACCCCCGAGCGCTTCCCCGGCACCGATATCCGCGAGGATTATCCCGACGATGTGCTGGCCGAAGAGCCGCCGCTGGACGCCCGCTCGGCGCTGGTGACCTTTTCCCATGACCCGAAGATCGACGATCCCGGCCTGATCGCGGCCCTGCGCTCGCCCGCCTATTATATCGGCGCGCTGGGCTCGAGGCGCACCCATGCGCGGCGCGTCGAGCGGCTCACGGCGGCCGGGTTCAGCGCCGATGAGATCGCCCGCATCCACGCGCCCGTGGGGCTCGATATCGGCGCGCAGAGCCCGGCGGAAATCGCTATCAGCACGCTGGCCGAACTGACCCGGGCGCTGAGGCGCGGGGGCGGGGGCACGGCATGAGGCGAGGGTGCGGCATGAGGCGCGCGCGATGAAATTCGGCCCCGTGCCCCTGGGCGAGGCGGCGGGCGCGATCCTTGCCCATTCGCACCCCGTGGCCGAGGGGCGCCTGCGCAAGGGGCTGATATTGCAGCAAGAGCACCTCGCCGCCCTCGCCCGCGCCGGGGTGCAAAGCGTGGTCGTGGCCCGACTCGAAGCGGGCGACGTGCACGAGGACGAGGCCGCCCGCCGCCTTGCCGAGGCGCTGGCCGCGCCGGGGCTCAGGCTCGCGCGCGCCACCGGCGGGCGGGTGAATCTCGTCGCCGAAAGCGCCGGCGTGCTGGAAGTGGCGCGCGCGCAGGTGGAGGCGCTCAACCGCACCGATCCGATGATCACGCTGGCGACGCTTCCCGAATGGGCCGAAACCACGCCGGGCCGGCTGCTCGCCACGGTCAAGATCATCGCCTACGCCGTGGGCGAGGCGACCCTTGCGCGCGCCTGCGCGGCGGCGCGCGGCGCGCTCGTCCTGCACCCGCCCCGCCTCGCCACCGCCGCGCTGATCCAGACCACCGCCAGCGACAAGCTCGCCGAGAAGGGGCGGCGGGCGCTTGCCGCCCGCCTTGCGCGCTTCGATGC
>JALTZY010000210.1 GCA_027045905.1 Paracoccaceae bacterium | reverse complement strand
CCGACGTCCTCGACCGCATCCAGGATCACAAGATCAACCGCATCGACGAACTGCTCCCCTGGAACAGAAAACCCGGCGCCAAACTCGAAAACGCCGCCTGAATGGCGGTAGCAATCGTGCGGTTACCTCAGATCATGCGGATCACGCTCTTGTCGATCGCCAGCATGTAGCCGCGCCGGGTGATGGTCTTGACCAGAAGCTCGCTGATCAGCTGATTGCCCAGCGCATCGCGCAGGCGCTTGATCCGGGTCGCCCCGGCGGCCTCGTCGCAATCGGCGGCGGGGCGGCCCGATATCATCGCCTCGATCTCGGCGCCAGAGAGCACCTCTTCATCCATCCGCGCCTCGGCCAGCACGCTGAGCGTCTCGATGGCGGCCTTGGTCAGGGTGAATTCCATGTTGTTGAGATAAACGGTGCGGTCGTCGCGGCTGATCAGCAGCGAAGACACCTGGATCCCGGCGCGCTCGATCTCGCCCATGCGCTTGTTGAGCGTGATGATGGTGAGCAGGAAGACCATCGCCGCGATCATCATCGCGGTGGCAAAGACCAGCAGCACGAAGATCACCATGCGATAGGAGGTGAGCGTCTCGGCAAAGGAGGTGCCGGACTGGGCGAGAATCTCCAGAAGCTTGATCTCGGCACCGGAGGTCAGGTCATCGTTTTCCACGAAGATCTGCTCGACCCGCTCGTTGAAGGCATTGGCATCGGGCAGGTTGATGAACAGCAGGACCGCGGCAACCAGCAGGATTGCCACGATCGCGATCATCCCATAGACCACCACGCGCCCGCCGGAGCGGCGGATGTCAGTAGCGTAGGTAATATTCTCCGGCACTCTTTCTCCTCTGGGCCAAACCGTTCTGGTCGAAGATCGAGAGCACGTTTAGCAGAACCCAGCCATTGCGGGCAAGGCGCTGGGAAATATTGCGAGCCGCGGCCTGAGTGGAGCCGCAGGCGCTGTCCGGAAGCTGCACCACGCCGTAGTGGAGCTTCAGCGGGTTGTCGCGCTTGGCCTTGTAATCCGCATAGCATCCCGCCTGCGCCGAAAGCGCGGGGAGGGCCAGGGCCGTGGCCAGGGCGACCGTATGTAAAAGCTGTTTCATCATGGTCTCAGTCATGGGGAGCGGGTCACTGATATACAATAACAAGCCGGCGGCAAAGGGGGCGAAATCGGCGGTTATCCCATAACCGGGTGCCGATATTGTCTAGCCGGAGAGGGTCGGGACAGGATCGGGGCATCAAGCATTGGCACGCCCCCAGCCCATGCGAATCTCATGCAGGAACCCGAAAGGAAAGCCCATGTCCATCACCCTCTCCCGCAAACTCCTGCAGCCGCTTGTCGCCGTGTCCCTGGCGCTGGCGGTTGCCGTTTCTCCCATCGCCTCCGCCTCTGCCGAGGCGCATGGTCGCCCTCTGCGCAATGGTGATTTCGTCGCCGCCATGGTGGCGCTGGGCCTGTTCGGCCTGATCGTCTCCAATGAAGCCGGGCGGCGGGGCGGCGTCACCATCGCCGTGCCGCGCCACAAGCGCCTGCCGGACAATTGCCTCAAGTCCTATGACACGCCGAACGGCGAGCGTGCGGCCTTCAGCGACTCCTGCCTGCGCGACGAGTTTGGTGGATATTACCGCCTGCCTTCTTCCTGCAAGGGCACGCTGCGCTATTTCGACCGCTACGGCTATCTGCGCACGACCAAGGTCTATCGTCCGCGCTGCCTGCAGGAACACGGCTATCGCATCTACTACGACTGATTGCCGCATCCCCATTACCAAGACCTTTTCATGACCAAACCGGCGGGAGTTCGCTCCCGCCTTTTTTGTTGCGCGCATGGGCGGGATCGGCAAGACAGGTCGCATGAGCAGACCCAGCCCCGACTTCACCCTGGAGCGCGCCGCCATGGAGCGCGGGCTTCTCCGTGTCGCCGGGGTCGATGAAGTGGGGCGCGGGCCGCTGGCCGGGCCGGTGACCGCCGCCGCCGTGATCCTCGACCCCGATAACATCCCCGCCGGGCTCGACGATTCGAAAAAGCTCAGCGCGAAGCGCCGCGAAAAGCTGTTCGGCGAGATCGTGGCGAGCGCCCGGGTCGCGGTCGCCCATGCCAGCGTCGCCGAGATCGACCGGCTCAACATCCTGCGTGCCGCGCATCTGGCGATGGAGCGGGCGATTCGCCTGCTGCCGGTGGCGCCCGATCATGTGCTGGTCGACGGCAACCTGCTGCCGCGCGACCTCACCCTTTCGGCCGAGCCGGTCACCAAGGGCGACACCCGCTCGCTCTCCATCGCCGCGGCCTCGATCGTGGCGAAAATCTGTCGGGATCGTGTCATGGTGGACTTGGCGCAACAGCACCCCGGCTATGGCTGGAGAACAAATGCGGGATATCCATCAAAAGGCCACAAAGCCGCGCTTCAAGATCTGGGCGTGACCCCACATCATAGGCGTTCGTTCAAGCCGGTCCACAATATCTTGTATCAAGAAAAAAGTTAACCTCTTGATTCAAAAAAAGAATTTGACCCCGAATCGCCTTTGACCCAGAATCTGCCTCAACAACGAGCGCCAGAAGGCGCCGCAATAACCGCGAGGCAGTAACGTGGCAAAAGCAAAGACGAAAGAGGCAGGCAAGCTGCCGCTCAATACGATTCTCGCAGGCGATTGCATCGAGGTGATGAACGGCCTGCCCGAGGCCAGCGTGGACCTCATCTTTGCCGATCCGCCCTACAATCTCCAGCTAAAGGGCGATCTGCACCGGCCCGACAATTCGCGTGTCGATGCGGTGGACGACGACTGGGACCGGTTCGACAGCTTCCGCGCCTATGACCGCTTCACCCGCGCCTGGCTCAAGGCCGCCCGCCGCCTGCTCAAGCCCGATGGCG
>JALTZY010000209.1:3141-12977 GCA_027045905.1 Paracoccaceae bacterium | reverse complement strand
GTTTGCCCGCCTTGCCGATGCCGACAAGCTCGGCCTTCAGCTTCTCGCCGCCAACGGCAGCCAGGCGCACGCTGATGCGTTTTTCACCCATGGTTCGCGTTCATCTCTTCATTGATCTTGCGGATGGCGACGGCCTCGATCAAAGGCAGCAGTTCGGCCGCCACGAGCGGGTTCACCCCCAGCGCCCTCGCCATCGCCAGTGCCGCGCTCATATCCCAGCCGAACGCAGCTCCGTCCGAGACCCGAAGCTGCCCGCCAAGGCGCAGGGCCAGATCCCAGACCTGCCAGCCTTCCAGTGTTCTCGGTTGATTTACCCTTGCCGGGCAGTCCTGGCAGACGCCGCGGGGCTCGCACCCCTCGCAGTATCTGTCGCCCCCGCCGAAGTGCCACTCGGCAAGGGCAGTGATCCGTTTTTTTCCTGATCCAGCACCAGCCCCTTGGCGACATAGCCAAGCTGGAAGGCCTCGAACAGCGGATAGATATCGAGCAGCGCATCGATGGCTGCGGGCGTGGGTGCAAGAGGCTCGCCCTTCTCATCGCCAATACCGGCCCAGTCGATGACCGCGCGCCCGGCGATGGCCTTGGCAAACGCGATGGCACGGGTCTCGTCCGGGGTGTCCTCGGGCAGGCTTTCGACCGCCTCATCGGCACGGGCGGCCGCCATCAGGGCGGTGGTGAGCGGCAGCAGCTTCAGCCGCACCCCGTGGCCAAGGTCGAGCCATTCCGGCCCCGCGTTCAGGTCAAGTCGGATCATGGTGTTCCTCAATAGGTGGCAATGTCATTGATCAGGGTCATGGTGCACATCTGCCCGGCCACGCTGTCGTAGGCGGCCTGCCAGTCGAAACTGGCCTGGATACCCTGCGGCCCCTGGATCTGCAGGCGCGGGCGGGGCAGATAGACGGCATGCGCCGTGAGCTCGAAGCTCTCGCCGCTGGTCAGGCTGTAGGTGAACTTCAGCTCTGCCGCCGTGCCATTGATGGCCTGGTCCAGCAGCGTGGTGTCGGCAAAGCGCACCTCGATGCGCCCGGTCAGCGCCGCCATGCCGGGATCGGCGCCGTCGATACGGCCATCGCTGCGGATGGTCTCGATCCGGTCGAGATTGTTCTCGTAGGTGATTTCGGCCGAGACCACATTCCCGAGGCTGACGCCGTTGCGCGTGATCGCCCCGTTGAAATGGCCGAAACGCTTCATCGCCCAGCCGGTGGGCGTGCCGGCGCCGCTTGCCACGCCTGCGCTCTCGCCCTGCGCAATCAGGCTGGCGGTTGCGGTCAGCAACCCCGAGCGCCCCATCTGCCAGCTGAGCTTGTCGAGCTTGCAGCCCGAATACATCGCGTAATGCGGCACCTCGGGCATGCCGATCTCGATGCTCATGCTCGGCAGTGCCCAGTTGCCGGACAGGAATGTATGGGTGTAGGGCCCGGTGCCGGTGGTTGTCGGGTCGCCGAAAGCCGCCTTCAGCCACACGCCCCAGCTTTCTGCATCAATGGGCACTGTGATGTCGCCATCGGCCGTTACCGCATCCTTGATCGGCGGCTGGGGATCCCTGCCATAACCCAGAAGTTCGGGACTGAGTAGTGGCTGCTCTGCGCCCAATGAGGCGCTGGCAAAGGGCATCTGGTAATAGCCCCCGGTGGGGGCGGTGCCATAACTTGTCTCGAACGCAAGCGCCATCTGCGCCCGCGCCCCCTGGGCTCGTGCCATGTCGTCTGTTCCTTTTGATTGGTGTCAGATCAGCGGGTCAACGGTGGAGTAGCTCAGGATCACCGGCATCACGGCGGCCTTGATCCCTTCTGCCCCTTCTTGCGCGAGATCGGTCGGTGCCGGTGCCTGTGCCTCCACCCAGTCGCAGCTGCCGCCCAGCGTGCGGTCGGCGGCCAGTGCCGTGCCGATGGCTTGGACGAGCGTGTCAAACGCCGCATCCCGGTCGACGGGCGTCCTGCCCTGCACGATCACCTCGACCTCGGCGCGATGCTCGTAATGATACTGCAGTGGGGACAGCGTCACCTCAGGCTCCCCCGGTTCGCCATCGCGCAGGATCACGAGCCCGCCCGCCGGGACCCGCTCTGGCAGCACCTCGCCGCGCAGGACGGTGGCGTTGGGCAGGGTTTGCAGGGCCGCATGGAGGGCGGAAAGGATGGTTTCGCGGGTGGTGGACATAGTCGTTTCCGCAAGAATTCTCGTTTAGCCGGAGAACACCTCGTCGGGACTAGGAAAAACCCGGCGCGCGATAAAGATTCCGATTATCCGAGCCTCGGGGAATCGTTCGGACAAAATGGCATGCATCGCCCTGAAATGCCGGCCGGTGGTCAGAACATCGTCAACGATGCCAATATCTGTTGGAGTGGGTTGCGCCAATGTTTCATCGATCTGGTACGCCTCGAGCAACTCCTCCACCGTCGGTCTTTCTCCATCTCCAACTTCGTGTGAAGCAAGCATTGTCTTTGTCTGAATGACGAGATTTCGCACGTCGAGGCCGTCTCGGATACCCCGACAGATTTGCTCAATCCGGTCGTCGTAATCCGGGTGATCATTCGCCTTGGAACCCGGAACGGGAACCAACGTCGCCTCATCAAGCCAATCTGGTCTCAATGCTTGCGCTAAATCACGTGAACATTGCCGAATAGCCTTCGCTTTGTAATGGTAACCTTGTTGTCGAAAACTACTCGGCTTTTTCTTCAAGTTCAGGATCAGGCTATTCGTACTCCCGCCATTTAAGCCCTGTCGAGACGTGTACTCGTAAAGGAAAAAGCACTGGTCGCCTGCCCTGAGAAAATAGTGATCGGAGATGTTCGTTTCGTCAATCTGGGAGAGCCTCATTCTATTCGAGTGCCCTCCAAATATCCTCTGGTGTACGCACTCGAATGGCCCCCTTCGCTTCGAAACGGGCTGGCCACGTGATGTTCGGATTGTGGAAACAGCTTTCTAGAATAAAAAGCTTGCGTCCTTGATACAGGGCAGCACGCGCTTGGGTTAGAGTCCCAGAGGTTTCGCCAGCTTCCACAATAATGGTTCCCTCTGTCAAAGCACTCATGGTTGCATTGCGCTCAGGGAAATAGAACCGTTTCTGCGGAAATGGCTGCCTTTCATATTTCAGGACCGGCACCTGCGAGATCAACAGGTGCTCGGCTGCAATTCGCTTCTGCAATGCACAGTTTTCTTTCGGGTAACATGTGCCCAATGGCGTCCCGATCACTGCAATTGTGGCGCCCCCGGCGTCAAGCGCCGCAGTATGCGCGGCAGTATCAATACCCGCGGCAAGCCCAGAAACCACAGCGTAACCGCGTTCGACAAGCTCCCTTGCCAAACGAGCCGCGCGCTGCTTCCCCTCCTCGCTAGGCTTGCGGCTGCCAACCACCGCCAACCCCGGCAATTCGGTTAGTTCCCACGCGCCTTGATAGTAAAGAAGTTCAACGGGATACTTCGCATCTCTGAGTTTTTGCGGGTAATCACCGGCATGATTGATCCTGACGCCGAAACGTTCCACGCCTGCGCTTCTTAGCTTCCTGAGAACAGCACGGGCTGTTTTCTCGACCACCCGGGGTTCGACAAAATCGGAGGGCAGGGCATCGGGGTCTTTCGAGAAGCGTTCGGCTAACTTCTTGTAAGTAGTCCCTTCTTCAAGCCATAGCGCTTCATACGCTCCCATTTCTCTGAGCGGAGAAATAGGCGCCAAAGCTGGGCCGTAATCGTTCGAGAACGCGAGCCTGTTCATGGCTTTCCACCAACTTGGTTTATCATGGTTTCCTCCCTGCTACCCTGAAAGTAGCACCTCGCGTAACAGATTCACAGAAGTCTTGGCGCCGCAGCATTCCAAGTCCATCCGCCATGACAGATCGTGGCTGACTGCGCTGTTTCCGTTGCCTCCCTTACCATTGAGTCTTAGCGTTCTGGCGACATAGTTACGGTTTTTCCCCCCACCTTTCCACCACCAACCCCGGCAGCGCGGCCTCTGCCGCCCGCGCATCCCGCGCCAGATCGAGCCGCTTGCGCAGCTTCACCTGCGGCACCAGCAGGAACACCGGCACGGTCACGGCCCCGGTCAGGATCCCGTCCTTGCGCCGGCGGCGGCGATTGGGCGCAGCCAGCTGCCGCTTGCCGGAAAGCCGGGCGTCGTCGGCGACGAGCAAGCTCGGGCCCCTGCGACGATAGACAAAGCGCAGGCGCATGCCGGTGCGCTTTTCCCAAGTGCCTGGGGTGATGCGCTTGCCGCCCAGCCCCTTCTTGCCGGCGGCGGGCAAGGGGATTGCCAGCCAGAAGCCGTGTTTCGAGCGGATCAGCGGGCCGGCATCATGCGCCCCGACGATCACCGGGGCCTTCGACCACACCAGTGCGGCGGCCCCGATGCTGGTGCCGTGTTCGGGGTAGGTCCGGGAGCGGATGGTGCGGGCAAGGCGCTTGCCGAGACCGGCGCTTTCGATCTGTGCACGCCAGCCGGATTTCAGCTGTTGGCCCGCGGCGGCCACACCACGGGTGACGGCGCGCTCGGCGGCCCGGATCTCTTTCTCGGCCCAAAGGCGTGGATCGCCGGAGATCTCGATATCAATCCTCATGCCGGCCTCAGATCGACGGTCCAGATCAGGCGTGCGGCATCGCGCAGGGGCTCGCCCTGAATGAGGAACGCAGCGCCCTCGATCTCGACCCGGTCGCCGGGGCGCGGGTCCGGGATATCCGCAACCCGCAGATCGACGCGCTGGGTTTCCGACCAGATTTGCGCCTGGCCAAAGCCGGTAACCTCGTCGGCGCGCTTCAAGACGGCTCGCACAAGCTTTGGCGAGCCGCCAGCGGCGACATAGACCACGTCGCTGGCAATGTCGGGATCGGCAAAGAGCGCGTCCACCGCGGCCCTGAATGCGCTCATCAGTAACTGCCGTTCAGACGCACGCGCCCGGTGGTCTCGCTCGCAGTGCCGCCAACAGCGAGAACCGCAACCCCGATCAGGGTATTGGCGGTGGCGGTCTTGGTGGCCACCCGGTTGGTGTTGTCCCAATAGACCTTGTCGCCGACGGCCCATGCCTGGCTGGCGGCCTTGGTGAGGTCAAAGACGCCGGTGGTGACGACCTCGACCTCCGAGCCCGTCAGCGCGTCGCCGCTGGCAATGCCGAAGATCGCGCCCACCAGCAGGCCGTCGCCGGAGGTGACATCATAGGGGGCGGTCAGGGTGATGGTGTTGCCCGGCTGGACGTAGGTTTTCATGTGGGGATCCTTTCGTTCAAATGGAAAGGGCGACCGGATGGCCGCCCCTTCAGGTCACGCTGTCAGAATGTCAGGCCGGATCACGCCCCCGGGTTGCGGTAGAGCCCGCGCCAGTCGATTGCCTTGGCGCCGAAGTCCAGCCGGCACTTGATCTCGATCCCGTCCACGTCAAAGCCGTTGCGGGTTTCGATATAGGCGCCCTGCTGACCCTCGAGATAGGCGTATTCGATGGTGTCGATCTGGTTGGGCGAGGCCGCAAGATACCAGGCGGTGGCGCTGGCGGCATCGAGCCGCGGCTCGGCAATCGGGCTGAGCGTGCGGATCGATTGCGGCACGACATTCGTGGTGCTCGGCGGCACGATGTTCTGGGCCAGCAGCTGCTCGGCCTTGAGCTCCAGTGCGGCGGGCACGATCAGATAGGCCGGGCGGATGTTGAGCACCGTCTTTGCATCAAGCCCGGTCTGCTTGCGCATGGCAGCGCGCGCCGCCCCGACACTGTCGACCGAAAGCGCCGCGCCGGTGCCCGCAAGGTTGCCGTGGGAGGCATGGAACAGCGCCTTACCGTCGGCCATCGCCGGGTTCGAGGTGATGATGCCCCAGACCACATCGCTTTCCAGCTGGGCAATCGAGTTGCCATACATCGCCGGGATCCGGGTGAAGGCGTCGAGATCATCGTTGATCAGCACCTGCCGGGTGATCGCCACCACGCGGCCATAAGTCTCGATGCGGTAGCTTTCCTTTGCCTCGCCCAGCGTGCCGCGCTTGAACTCGCCACTTTCATTGACCTTCAGGAGTTGCGGCGCCTCGCCCAGCTGTACCCGGTGCATGGCCTTGAAGTCGGTCGCCAGCACCTGCCGGCAGAACAGCTGGAAGGTGCGGGGATAGGCCTCGTAGGCCTGCCGCAGGGTCTTGTTCGTGACCGCCGACAGGATTTCCGGGAAGTCCGAGGTCGAATGCAGCGCCCGCGTCGCCACCTCGTCGCGCGAGAGCCCGCGCGTGCTGGTGCCAGAGCTTTCCAGGCATTCGCGGGCGATCTCCATCAGCGTCATGCCGCGATACGCACGCGCGGCATCTTCCAGCGGAAACAGCGTCGGGCTGTAACGGTGCAGCAGCGCCGAGGCCACCGCCTCGCGGCGGGTCAGCGCCTCATGCCGGCCGCCGAGCGGCATTTCCACATGGGGAAAGCTGCGGGTTTCGTCGGATTTCTCGGCCAGCGCATCGAGGATTGCGCGACGTGCCTCATCGAGCGAGACGCCGCGTTTGACCAGATCATCGGCAAACGCGCGGCCAAGATCAAAACGCGCGATCAGATCGTGGATGGCCGAGACCCGCTCGCGCTCGGCCAGGCGCGCAGCGTCGATCTCGGCGCGCGTGTCGTGCGGTGTGTCCTGCCGTGCATCCTGCGGCGCGGGATCCGGCGCAGCCCGCTGCCCGGCATCTTCGGCGGGTTGCGCGCGCGTGGTGGTTTCCTCGGTGGTGATCGTTTCCACCACATCCGTCTGGGTCGTGTCGTCTTTCATCGGGGCATTCCTCGTCCTGGGAGTTTCGTGTTTGCGCACCAGCGTGCAGCTCTGCAGATCGGGGCCGTGGCGGAAGCCGGCCTCAGGGTCGGCGCCCACGGGGACGGCCGAGATCTCGAAGGGCGTCCAGTCCACGGCGCGCCACAGCTCGCGGCTGCCTTCGGGCTTGGTGATCTCGTAGCGGTGGACCTGGTAGCCGATCGACACCGCCCGGATGTGACCGGCCTTGATGTCGCGCCAGATGGGCTCGACTTCGGCGCGCTCGGAAAGCGCGATCCGTGCGAGCCCTCGCCCCTCTTCCACGCGCACCGAGCCGGGCACCACCGAGCCGATCACCGCATCCAGATCCCCCGCGTCATGCACCCGCAGGAACGGGGCGCCGGCATTGAGCCGCTCCAGCCGCACATGGCCGGGTTCAAGGCTCAGCTCCTCGTCATGGGCCTCGCCGAACAGCGAGCGTCGTTGCACACGGGCGCCGGTGGACCAGACCACCTCGATGCTGCGGGTGGCCTCATCCACCGTGTCGGGGGCAAATTCCGCCAGCCGGCGCAGAGCCGGCAGTTCGATCCTGTCTTCCATGGGGTCAGCCTTGTTGTTGAGGGGGCGGGCTCGCATCCGGGGCCAGCGCGTCCTGCGCCACGCCGGTCTTGGTGACCCGGCGCGGGTCGCTGTCGAGCACGAGCCCCAGCTCGTCGAGCCGTTCATTGGTGGCGGCGATCTCGGCCAGCACCGCCTCGGGGTTGCGGCCCTGCCGGGCGATGGCCTCGGCCAGCGTCATGGTGCCGGATCGGATCGCCAGCAGATCGGCCAGCGCGTCCTTCTGGGGATCCACCGCCTCGAAGCGCGGCGGTGACCATTCGACCGGCACCACCGGGTGCGGGATCCTGCCCGCGGCCCAGGCGGCCTCGGTGAACCAGCGCCAGAGCGGCGCGCAGCACATCGGGATGAACAGCTGCCATTGCACCGCATCAATCATGCGTCGGAACTCCACCAGCCCCGCGCGGATCGAGGAATAGTTCACCTGGCTCAGATCACCGGTCAGCAACTCGTAAGGCACCCGGAAGCCCGCGGCGATGGTGTGCAGGCTCGCGCGCTTGTACTCGGCATAACCTCCCGTGGCGGCGGGCTGGTTGAAGCGGATGTCCTTGCCGCCGCGGGCATAGGCAATCAGGCCTGGCTCGAACTGCTCCACCCGGTTGCCTTCGGCATCCACCACCACCGGCGCGATGCCCTGCTGGGCCTCGTCGTCGCCAAACACGATTGCCGTGACGCAGGCCTCGGTCTTCTTGCGCACGATCTCGGCCACCTCGTAATCATCGAGGTCGCGCAAGCTCCGTATCACCGGTGCGCCCCAGGGCACGCCGCGCGCCTGCGTGCGCTGTTTTTCATAGACATGGGCAATATCGGTGGCCGGAACGGGCTTGCTTTGCAGGCTGCCCGCAAGCCCCGCCGCGCCATTGCCGGGGTGTTCGGGAAACAGCCAGTAGGCCCGCCGCCGGCCGAGCGCGTCGAACGCGATCCCCTGGATGATGCGCTCCTTGCCTTGCGTGCCGGCCTTTGTGCCGTCGAGAAAGTCCGCCTCCAGCACCTGCAATTGCAGCGGCACGCTCAGCCCGTCGCGCGCCCGGCGCGGCCGGCGGCGCACCAGAACCTCGCCCGCCTCGATCATCTCACGGCAGATCAGGGTCTGCAGCCCGTAGAAGTCGAGCTGCCCGTCAGCGTCGCATTCCCGGCTCCAGTCGTCGAACAGCTTATCGACGGTGCGATCCAGGGCCTTGTCGCCGCTGGCGGCGCGCGGCATGATCCCGGCGCCGATGATGTTGTTGGCAAGCACCGACACCGCCTTGGCCGCATGCGGGTTGTTGCGCACCAGATCGCGCATCCGGTCGCGCAGCAGGGCGCCGGCGGTGGCAATCTCGTGGTCGGCCGAGCTGCCCGGCGTGCGCCAGCCATCGGTGCGCCGACCCCGCGCCGCGCCGTCATAGCCGCGCGCCAGCATCTCGAAGGCCTGACGCGCCATCACCCGCCGGGCGGCCGTTCGCGGTGCGATCCCGGCAAGGGCGCGGTCGAACCAGCCGGGCTTCATCCGCGCGCGCCCCGCCTGAAGCCGGCAAAGCCCGCCACCGGCAGGGGCTTGCTGGCGGCCGTCATCTCGCGCTCGATGGTGCGGATGCGGCCAAGAAGATCCTCGGCCGAGCCGTACTCCACGGTCTTGCCCTCGTAACTCACCCGCGTGGTGCCGCGGGCATAGGCGCGCCGCAGGGCGGCGAGTTCCGCGTCAGTCCAGTCAGCCATGGTCAAAGCCATCCCTTTCTGCGCCCGAGCCAGCCGGACGGGCGTGTCGTCTGTGGCGGTCTCTCGGGCCGCCCGATCCTTCCGGCAGGCGCTGCCTCGCCCACCGGCACACCGAGCTGATCTTCGAGATCGGCCCAGGTCGCCTCACCCCAGCGGTCGGCCCCGGCAATCCAGGCGGCGGCGCGGGCGTAAACCCGGCAGTCCAGCGCCTCGTTGCGCTCGCGGATCTTCTGCCACTCGAGCTTCGCAAAACCACGGCGGTTTCGGACCGTCACCAGCTGCTCGGCCACCAGCTGCTTGATCCACTCGCTGTCGGCCCAGTGCGGCAGGTGAATGCTGCCCGGCAAAAATGCGGCGCCTTCCTCCAGTTCTTCCGGTGTTGGCCGTGGCAGGCGCAGAAAGCGATAGGTCTCGGCCTTGAAGGTCGAGACCGCCACCGTCCACAGCCGCGCACCCCGGCGCAGGCGCTTGCCGCCTGCTGTCGCATCCACATAGGTCGGCCCGGAAACAGGCGCGGCGCGGTTGAACCCTTCGGCGCCCTTCACAGGCGCCACCTGCGCAAAGCCATTCGCCCGCGCCCAGGCATAGACCGCGGCCGTCTCGTAGCCCGTATCGATCGCCAGCCGCGCAAGCCCCAGCTCCGCCCCGCCCTCATGCCGCCAGTTGCGGCCCAAGAGATCAGTGAGCCGCTGCCAGCAGGTGGGATCACCGGGCCCGCCTTCGATCACCACGTGGTCGATCAGCCAGCTTTCCAGCCCCCGGCCCCAGGCCCAGACATCGACCTCGATCCGGTCCTTCTGCACGTCGGCGCCGGCGGTCAGAAACAAC
>JALTZY010000209.1:314-3131 GCA_027045905.1 Paracoccaceae bacterium | reverse complement strand
TCGGGCGCATCTCCGGTCTCGACCCATGTCTCGCCCAGCACCGTGTTGCGAAACACCCGCTCGGCCTCGTCGGAGCCTTTCGCCGCCTCCTTGTCGCGCGCGATGTCGGCCCAGCTTTTCCAGCCCGGCGGCGAATAGAGCGCCGAGAGGTGAAACCCCACCGTGCGGGGATCACGCGCATCAGTTGTTGCCCGCCATTCGCCCGCGGCCAGCATAGCGGCCTTGTGGTGTTCCTCGATCGCACTCTCACAGGCCTCGCAATGATAGCTCGCGGTTTCCGGTTGGCCCTGTTCCCAGCGCAGGCGTTCGAATTTCAACCACTGCATTTTCCCGCAATGGGGGCATGGCACGAAGAAGCGGCGCTGGTCGGAGGCCTCAAACTCCCGCTCGATCCGGCTGACGCCGCGGATGGTCGGGGTCGAGACCAGGAACACCTTGCGCCGATGCGCGAAGGTCAGCGAGCGCGCTTCGGCCAGACCGACCGGGTCGCCTTCCTCATCCGCCGAGGCCGGATAGGCGTCGATCTCGTCCAGAAACACGTAGCGCGCCGGCATCGAGCGCAGGCCCACCGCCGAATTGGCCCCGGTCAGCACCAACACCCCGCCGGGGAAATCCTTCGATAGCTGCGTATTGCCGCTGTCGCGGGCGCGCGCCGGGCGGACGCGCTCCTTCAGCGCCGGGCTTTCCTCGATGAGCGGGTCGATCCGCTGGCGCGAGTTGCGCTTGGCGAGCTCCACCGTCGGCTGGACCGCCAGCATCGGCCCCGGTGCGTGGTGCATCACGAAGCCGATCCAGTTGTTGCCGGCCTCGGTCGCCCCCACCTGCGCGGCCTTCTGGAACACGATGCGTTGCGCCGGGTCACCGGGCGAGAGCGCATCCATGATCGCGCGCATATACGGCGTGCGCTCGGTGCGATAGCGCCCCGGCTCGGCAGAGGCGCGTGATGACAGCCAGCGGTGCCGGTCGGCCCACTCCGAGACCGTCAGCCACGGGTCAGGCGTCAGCCCACGGCCCCAGGCGCTCAGCAGCTTGTCGGCGCCATCGAAACCGGTAAGTTCACCCCAGCCTGACCTTGACCTCGCTGAGTTCTTCGAGATGGGCGCGGACATGGGTCTCCAGAACCTGTTGCATCACCGCCGTCTCGACGCACACCTCCTGGCCTGCCGCTTGGCTGCATGCGGCCGAAAGTTCCGCCGCCATCAGCGCCGCCACCCGCGCGGGCCAGGTGACCCAGGCATCGCGTTCCTCGCGCGCCAGCCGGAACACCAGCGCCGTCGCGCGGTCGCGGTCCACCAGATCGCCCTTGAGCCGCGCGAGCCGGATCCGCCGCTCCTGTGCCTTCAGAACTTCATTCGCGGTCTTGGCCTGCAGAAAGGTCGTGCCACCCCCGCTGGCGGGCGTGTCCATGCCCTGCTCGCGCAGGGTCTCACCCACGGCCGAGACTGCGGCTTCCGGCACCGGCTTCATGCCCACCTTTGCCGATGCGCGCCGGGGGCGGCTTTTCGAGGGGTCGGTTGCTTCGGCCCTTCTTGCGTCGCTGGCGGCGGCGTCGATGGACCCGTCGGCAAACAGCACCAGCCGCCCCGCCGCCTTCGCCTTCTGGATCGCGCCGCGCGACAGGCCAACATGGGCCGCATACTGGCGTTCGCTCATCCCCTGCATTGATGATCAATCCTCGGCCATATTCGCCATGAAATTTCGCCAATTCAACTGGATAGCTGCGCGCCCCCGAGCAAAGCTGAGTGCATCTACTTGATGCTTCAGGGAGTTCCCAATGATCCAGATCGAGCTTTCCGATACCCAGGCCGTCATCCTTTCAGCCGCCTGCGCCCGCGAAGACGCCCTCGTGTTCCCGACCCCACCGCATCTCAAGGGCGGGCCGGTCGGCAATTGCCTGAAAAGCCTGCTCAAGCGCGGCCTCGTCGAGGAAATCAAGGCGAGCGACCTCAACACCGTCTGGCGGCATGACGAAGAACGCGGGCCCATCACCCTGCGCGCCACAAAGCTGGCCCATCACGTACTCGGCATCGCGGACGAGCCTGAGGACGCCGCGCCCGCTGAGCCTGCGCCGGTTCAGCGGCCCCGGCGTAGCAAACAGGAGATCCTGATCGAGATGCTCCGGGCCGAGAGCGGTGCGACCATTTCCGAGATCGTTGCGGCGACCGGCTGGCAACCCCACAGCGTGCGCGGGGCAATATCGGGGGTGTTGAAGAAAAGGCTTGGCCTCGAGGTTGTCTCCGGGAAAGAGGGCGAAAGAGGGAGGGTTTACAGGATTGCCTCGTGACCCCTGGCGGCTGGCCCGCCGTTTCGCAGCGGGCACTTCCTTTACACTTTTTTCGCTTATTTCGCTTATTTCACTTGTAACAGGAGCGCCCAGTTGCTACCTGAACCTTGGGAACACGCGAAACGGAGGATCAACCATGGACAACACTGCCGAAGTGATTGACCTGACGCGCCGTCTTCCGACGCAGGAGGAAATCGCAAGCGCCGCAGAAGCCGCGACTGCGTTGGCGAATGCGCGCACCGAAGAAGGGGCGTTGGTCATCCACGGAGACGGCGGCGAACCCGTTCGGCTGGCACCCGCTATCACCGAGCTGATGATCGACTTGCTGGGCCATGTGGCCCGCGGTGACATGGTCACGATCATTCCGACCGGCGCCATGCTCACCACCCAACAGGCCGCCGACATCCTGAACGTATCGCGACCCTATCTCAGCAAGCTGCTGAAAGAAGGCGAAATCCCGTTCATCCCGGTGGGCTCGCATCGGCGCGTCATGCATGCGGACCTGATGGCCTACAAGGAGCGCCGAGACGCCG
>JALTZY010000209.1:0-304 GCA_027045905.1 Paracoccaceae bacterium | reverse complement strand
AACGTCCTGTTTCCCTTCAGGAAGCGGGACGTTCTCTTGCGGTTCTACCATGCCGGCCTGTTCCGGGCGCGATGGTCCAAGCAGATCCTTGACGAATGGTCGCGCAATCTTCTTGCGCTGAGGCCGCAGCTCGAAGAAAGCATCCGCGCCCAATTGCAAGCCATGCAGGCGCATTTCCCCGAAGCGCTGGTCACAGGGTACGAGCCTCTGGTCGCGTCTCTTGATCTGCCCGATGCAGATGACCGGCATGTTCTCGCTGCCGCCATAAAATGCGGCGCCCAGCACATCGTGACCGACAACCTTG
>JALTZY010000208.1:3189-13021 GCA_027045905.1 Paracoccaceae bacterium | reverse complement strand
ACCTAGCAAGGAACGCATTCATCTCTCTCTTTTCGATGTGCCTCAGATACAAATGAAAGCCTCTGAGGTATTCTTGGCGCGGGGTGGAGCAGCCCGGTAGCTCGTCAGGCTCATAACCTGAAGGTCGCAGGTTCAAATCCTGCCCCCGCAACCAACTTTCTTCATAATAACAAATGGTTAGATGGATGTCGTTTCGACGGCACTCTGATCCGTCCATTTTTGGAAGCATAGTGGAAGCAAGAGGGGCCGAAGTTGTGCGTAGAAGCTACAATTCGACCTCTGCCTCTAGTTCTGGCACACCAATCTCCTGAGCGACCGGTGTCCAGATGTCGAAGTCTTCCGCCTCGGTTTCTATGGTGACAATCAGCGAGTAACGCGCGCCAAGTTCGCTTCGATCACGTTTGGGTTGATCCTTCCACCAGCCCGAGACGGGATAGATTCCTATCGTGCCGCGCTCAGCGAGGTCCGCGGCGGTGCCAACCCAAATGTCTGAATGAATGGAACCTTTGTTCCTAGCCTCTCCAATGTACCAATCGGCTAGACCGCCGGTGGCAGTAGGCTTCCCTTCGCCTTCTTCGAGAGCCTTCTGATTCAGTCGCTTATGGAACTCGTCCGCGCTCTCGGTTGGTAGCTTCATGTCGAAGCGCAATCCGTGCGAAGCATAGCGGTGACGTGTTTTCCAGCCACGTCTGCCAGGATTGGGTTCGATGAAATATGAGAGCGTAACCCGCACCTGAACGGGCGTCTCTCCCATCTCCATCAATACCGACTTTGGCCAAGGTAGTTCATGCAAATGCAACTCGCGCATCTTTCCATCGGCGAAAGGGCGGATCGATGACTGCACGACCAGGGTGAGCGCGTCGCGCGCGCTTCGAAGTGCAGCGTGGAGATTCGGTACTCCGTAGCCGTATCGGCGAAGAAGCTTTGCCCGGGCCTTCTTTCCGCCGGCGCCGTCGATGTGTTTCCGCATCGCCTTAGTCCATCTCGCCGACTGGACGATCAGGCCTCGGACGCTCTCGGGCCAGAGTTGCGGATACTCGGCACTGATCATGGCTGCCATCCGTGCGACTTGCGCCGCCGCGGCGCTTGTCGCCCATGAAAGTGCGACGCTCCTCTCGGTTGGTTTGTGGTGGGTTGATAGCAGGCACAGATCTGCAACAGGGAAGTCGATGTTCCCCCCATTCACGGCAAGATTTCCGCCCTCGAAAACTACGTCGGGCTTAAGTGGCCAAGCCTCCTGAAACAACACTGAAGTTGTGCTCCAAGGCGAAAGATCACCGGCCGCGGCCAAGGGCGACCAGCCAGCGAAAGAAGCGTCTTTTATGTCCGCTTTCTCCGTGTATGCGCCTACGGTCAGAGCGTTCCAAGCATGCGCAGGATCATGGATAGCCTCGAGGTCGCTGCGGTCGAGATGTTCTTTCTGCAAGTTCGCGGGTTCGACGTTGCCTGCGCTCAACACGAACAGACGTGGCCCAATTGCTGCACCATCATCCAAGTACACTAGGCCTTGGCTTGTCGAGTCGAACGATCGGCCTACCGCAAGCGCGTCAATTGCTGCTGACCAAGAGGTTGGCTGCCCACGGTCCCGCTCGTCGGTTGCGGTGACAGCCATCAAGAATGTGCGCTGTCGTTGAGCTGCTTGAATCTCGGGACGTGCTACGGCTTGAGCCGTGATAGCGCCGTAGAGCTCAGGTGGGTTGGCTCCATGAGGCGGGAGAATCTTGACCGACTCGAGGCGGTGGCGGACCGGCACTGGTTCGGTGGAGGCCAGCACATCGACCATGTCGCCGTAGCCAGAAAGGCCGGCCATTTCGGTGCCGTGGCCATGATGGTCGTGCGCGCCCCACGTCGGAACGATCGTTGTTGCGTCTTCTGGTGCCAAGATTTCCTGCAGAAGAGGGTGTCCATACGTCACGCCGGTGTCGAGAATGCAGACCGCGGGCGCATTCTCATCTGGGAACACTGCGCGTTCCCTGAGGTTGTCCACCCAGTTGGCCTGTTCGACTGGTGTGAGGTCGTTTACGAAGAATGCGGCGGTTTCCTTGGCGCGTCGTAACTCGGCGAAGTCGTTGAGCACGTCCAAGGAAGCAGAAAGCTGGGCTGCCGTTCCCTGCACCAGGACGACGATTCTATCATCGAATGCAAGTCGGCGCTCGCCGACGTTGAGCCCCTTTTGTTCCGCAAAATTCATGAGGCGTGTGAGTTCGGCGCCGTCATGGCGTCTCAGCCAAACTTCCCACCAAGACACTTCGTCCTCGGCCGGGAAAACGTCGTCGGTATCGGTCCAGAGCGCCCGTAAGCTTGCCTTCCTCAGCGTCGCGATTCTGTCCACGAGATCCTTGTGGCGAGGTTTCCCCTTCTGCGTCGTTTCCTCGGCGTACTGCTGAAACCGGTCAAAGAAGTGCTTCAGAGCGCCATCAGGAATGAAGACGGTTGCGAGTTGCACCGGATCACCCGCGTCCGTTGAAACATACCGGACATTTAGTAGCTCGATCCCCTTCTGTTTGTTTTCCAGCGACTGAAGCTTCAGGTCGAATCCTGGCGGACTTTCAAACTCAACGGTAATACCTGAAGGCGCACCGGCCACGACGATGCGGGTCGCTTGACGAGCGGCTTCGGACTCCTCGCTGATAGCCGTCAGGGAGTCGCGTAAGGCGTCTGCGTGCGCCTTGCGATTAGCAGGGCCATGATAGGTTGGTGGACGGATCTTTCTTGGATGGGGACGGTAATCCTCGGGCCGAGGTGGCGTGGGGACAAGCAGATGTTTGCGATTTCGCGGCGCCGCCATCGTTCAAATAGCCTCTCTAAATCATCGATGCATAGCACGCCGTTCGCGCAGGGCGTCAACAAGGTCATCACTATTGATGCGAGTGTGCCCTTGGAGGATGGCGTTCTTGGCAGCTTGTTCGCATGCGCGTGTGAGATCGGAATGGCTTAGCCCTTTTACCGCCTCCAGAGCAGCGGACCAGTCTACCTGCGACGTGTCAAGCAGAGCGAGACGGGCACGCATGACCTCCTCCGAGATATCCGGAGATGGCAGATTGTACTCAATTACTGAATCGAAACGACGGAATAGGGCTCGGTCCAGCATTTGCGGATGATTAGTTGCACCCACGATTATGCTATCGGAGTCATCTTGTTCTAGGAATTGTAGAAAGGAATTAAGAACTCGACGTATTTCGCCAACCTCATTCTTGGTTGCACGTTCACTACCAAGGGCGTCGAACTCATCAAAGAAATAAACGGCCCGTGTCTCTTGAGTCGCTTCAAATATCAACCTCAGCTTGGCCGCAGTCTCTCCAAGATAACGGGTGATCAAAGCGTCGAGCTGAATCGTGAAAAGTGGCACGCCAAGCTCACCAGCCAGAACGGAAGCTGTCATGGTTTTGCCGGTACCTGGAGGGCCAACGAGAAGCAATTTTCGGATCGGCGACATCCCGTGCGCGCGGAGTTGTTCTCTCTGGCGTTGCTCAAGCAGAATTCGCTCAAGACGCGCGCGGAGAGAAGGGTCCAGAGCCATATCAGCTAGGCGAATGGACGGGAATGCGGCTGTTAGCAAGCCGGCGAGTTCTCCTCGTGGCTGAACGATCGGAACAGGCTTCAGTTGTTGGCCGGTCAAATGGTTCTCGCCTTGAGCCTTTGCCCGATCAACCAGCTCTCGCAGCTCTTTGGCCATCTTGGTATGGCCTTGGCGCGCCGCCTGTGCCGCCACCTGAAGTGCAATCGCATAGAAGCGCTCATCGTCACCTTGTGAGTGACTCTTTATCAGCGCCTTCAGGTGGTCTGCAGTCGCCATTGTTGCATCGTCTCCCTGCTTGTCTCTGACTGCAATCTGCTCGAGTAGGTGCCCTAAGTTGTCATCGAATACAAAGCTGCCTAATCGCAGCCGCTGCAGCTGCTAAACTTTGTACACATCCGTGAGTCTGCTGTCGACGGCCCTCTCGCGAGCGCTAGACGGGTTTGGCGGGGTTCTGAATCCAGCGTTGCAAAATATTTGCGGCGCCCGTATCACTTCGCATATCCGCGAACAAGCGGATTGGCATGGAGAGTTGGAGCCGAGATGCCCCCTGAAGCAAAGACATTCGGTCAAGCGATCTCCAAGGCGCGCAAGGATCTTGGCATGAGCCAGAAGGAACTTGCGGCCAGGGTGCAGAAGGAAGACGGCAGCGGGTCGATTTCACCCCAGTACCTGAACGACATCGAGCACGACCGCAGGAACCCGACCTCAGGGCATCTGATCCGGCAGTTCGCGAGCATCCTGAACATTCCCGAAGACTACCTGTTCGCGCTTGCCGGCAGGCTCCCCGACGATCTGCGGTCCCAGGCGACCGATCCCGACAAGGTCGTGGCGGCCTTTGCCAATTTCAGAAAGACGCTCAATAAGTAGGAAGGCCGCCAAACATTGAGGATGATCCCAGACGACACGGGACGCTTTTCTCTGCGCCCTTATTATGCGGAAAAGGAATTGGATTCGGAGTGCGAGCGGATCGTGCGCAAGCTGCTGGAAGCGCGCCACGGCAAGGTGTGTTTCCCCATAGAAACCGACGATCTCACCGTGCTGATCGAGCAACATGACGCCGATCTCGACCCGTATGCGGACCTGTCGAAATACGGACCCGACGTCGAGGGAGTGACCGAGTTTTTCCCCGACCGCGGGCCCAAGGTTTCGATTTCAGAGCGCCTTTCCAACGATGCCCGACGAGAGAACCGGTTCCGGACCACGCTGACCCATGAGTTCGGACATGTGAAGTTCCATGGCCACCTCTGGGCAGAAAAGTTCGCCAGCGGGGGTCTTTTCGAGCGCGGCCTGGATGAGAACAAGGCGATCTCGAAGCGGGACGACATTCTCAACGCTTCAAAGGTCGACTGGATGGAATGGCAGGCCGGCTATGTCAGCGGCGCGATTCTTATGCCGGCGACATATGTCCGGCGGGTTGTGTCCAATTATTGCGGGCCGCGCGGGCTTCACGCCGACGTCCACCACGAGTCTGAACATGCGGGCGAACTGGTCAGGCTGGTAAAGGAGTGCTTCGCGGTATCGGCTGAAGCAGCCCGCATCCGTCTCCTGAAGCTGGGATTGCTCACGACACGAATAGGCCAGCAGTCGCTTTTCCGCTAGCAACCGCGTCAATCCGCAAATTCGCGGATATGCGTAACTTTTCGGTTGACTTGGCGATCTCCCTAAATACGCTGATTAGCAGATCAGCCGAAAAACGGAATCAGCCGAGAGGAGAGCAGTATGGCGTCGGTCAAGACCTTCATCCGCAACACACCCGCTGGATCTCTGCGGGACTATTTCAACACCACGGGCATCACCCTGCCGACGCCGGTCAACTGGGATGAGCCTGAGCCAGCCATCATCGAGCCGCTACTGCAGGCGGTTGATAACATGGACGACACCGCACGGGCACAGGTCGTGGCCGATGCCGAGCGCGTCAGCAAGATGGCCGATGATGCGGGGCAGGTGGCGCTGTTCAGCGTCACCGAGGATCGCGACCATCTCGAACAGCTCGCGAATGGTCATGACCGGGCGCTGTGGCTGTTTCTCAATCGCCACGACGCGTTCCAAAGGGCTGAAGAGGTCCGCTTCACCGACGAGCGGCGGCGTGGTAGGAGCTGGGACGGATTTCAGGGCAGGGCCGGCTGTACTGTCCAGAAGGATGCTCTTTCCCTGGATGCGTTCAGGGATGCGCTGCGTCAGCAGTTTGGAACGCAGAACATCCACGTGGATGTGTTCGAGCGGGTGCGACCGACCTTCGATGGCGAGGATTGCCGCCTGATCCAGGTTGTCGTCTATCGCGAGGGGCTGCCGGATTCTCTGCTGGCCTTTGATGGGGGCAAGCTGGTGCGCCGGGCCTATCGGCCGGTATTCGAGGCGGCGATGACCTATGAGCCCGACACCGGTGTCATCGAGGTCGTCGCCAGGGACCGGGAAAGCCGGGCGCAGATGGCAAAGTCCCTTGCGCGCGACCTGCTCGGGTTTGAATTCGGTGGCGACAAGGTCCCCTTTCGCCGGTTTGACCTCTCGGTGCTCTTGGCCCCCTTCGATTTTCCGACCGACATCGAGGACGGGATCGAACTCGTCGAAGTGCGCCAGCTGCGCCTGATGCCGCTCGACAAGGTGACAAGGCGGGTGGTTCTCGAATGCCTGGCCAAGGAGGACGCCACGATCTGGCAGATGGCCGAGGAAGAATTCGGGGCCACGTCGCCACTGCGCACCGGCTGGGTGGTGACGCAGGCCAAGATCGTCATCAAGTTTCACCCCAAAGGGGGCGCCCGCTGGGGAAGGACATTGCCTCTGACGATCACCATGCCGCACGGGTGCAACCTCAAGGACCGGACCCGCGAGGAACAGCTGATCGGCGAAAAATACCTGCGGCGCTGGGGGCTTCTGGTCGATGAGCCGGAACTTGTCGAGGATTGATGAGCGTGCCGCTCGGCTGCTCTGCAATATCGTCGAGTCGCCGTCGGCCCGGATCTCCTGTGCTGTGCTGCATGATTATCATGCGGCCAGCGCCTCAGATCTGATCGGCGCCGGGCTGCTGGCACCCGATGCGCCCGTGCCTGCTGCAACATCGCTCGTCGATCATGACGATGAGCCTGTGGCCCTGCTCTGGTCGCCCGAGCGTCGCGGGTATGGCTATTTCAACCCCAACGCGGGTTGGGTCACGGTGGCGCCCGAGAAGCTTCATCCGCACCGGGTCGACATGGCGGCGTTTATCCGGCGCCTCACGCAGCGGCTTGATTTGCCCGCGCGGTCAAGGCCTGCCGAGCGGATTGCCGGGATCTTGTGGGAGATCGGGAATGCCCGTCTCCCCGGTTGCGGCGGGCGGGTTCCGATCTGGTTTGCCAGGCGGCTTTTGGACGTAGGGGCGTGGCGGCAGATCGTTGGCTATTTGAGCCGCCGCCCGCCAGCAGATTTCAGGGTTCTGATCACGACATCGCCAACCGCCAGTCTTGTCGGGGGTGAGTTGCCGCGACATGAGTTGATCGCCTTGGCAGATCTGGAGGATCATGCTGTTGGCCTGGTTGTGGAGCCAAGCTATCTCGCGGCACAGCTGCGAGCCGGTCCAACCTCGCGTTCGGCCGATCCAGTGCGCCATGCGGCCGGTTTTCGCCATGTCTGGGTGGGTGAGCGGGAATTCCGTTTTGGTGGCGACAAGCAGCGCCAGATCGTCGAATACCTGTTCAACGCGTGGGAGGCCGGTGAAGAAAGTGTCAGCGTGGCCGAGATGTTCACCGAGCTGGATTTTGACGGCTCCAGCCGGGTGCGCGACATCTTCAAGGGTCACCCGGACTGGAAGGATCTGATCGAGGTCAGGGGCGGCGCTTGTCGCCTGCGGGTCAGGGAGTTGCTCGACGGTCGGGCGGTCAGCGACGATTGATCATGTCTTGGGCCGTTTTGGTGAAATCTTCGTCGAAGGCCATTTCTCGGTGCCGGGAACGCCCTGTTGGTGGGTTCCAAAAAGATTTTTCATGCAGTGGATTGCGGCGAAAAAATGCTGTTCACGAGGGGCATCGCCCAATCCGGCAGGCGTGTGCGGTTCTTGAAGAGGTCCGCCTTCACGTCGTCAGGTAGTGATCGCCTCAAAGATGCCACAACGGAAGGATCCTTGGCCGCCTGCGGCCCGAGCCAACGAATTGCCTGCATGACAGATGCCGATGGTTTGCCGGCCAACGCCATCACTCGCGGACTGGCGTGGCGAAACCGAACGGTCCGATTGCCGATCCGAACGTCTCGCGTCGCCCCATCCGTCACATAGCTGGTCCTTGCGGGGACGGCATTTGTCAGGCCAAGTTGGTTTGCGGCGACAATACCCTCCGGCATGATATGGATGCTGTCGCGCCGTGCGAGCGCGGCGATCGCCTGGTCCATGTCAACAGGCGCCGGGCGTTTCAGAACAGGGCTCATGCGCGGCAGATCATAGAGACCGCGCGCAACACGGCGCAGCTGACCGCTTTTCGCCAGACGTGACAACGCCTGGTCAACGGCCGCACGGCTTCCGAGGTCAAGAAAGTCCCTGGCGGTACAAACCCACTTCCCTCGACCCCTGGCGCGCACGCGCTTCATGATTTTATCCGCAATGCCGGACATTTGAGCATCCTTTCCGAATCTCGCTCTGTCAGAAATATAGAGGGTTTTTATTACCATTTCAATTCCTCCCCTGATTCCTCCCTTTCTCCTCCCCGGCTCCTCCCTGACCGTCCCCCATTCTCCTTCGCAGGCATTGGGCCAAACACGAAGGAGATGACGATGACAGTCACGCATTTGAATCAGACCGAACTGGCGGCACGCTGGAAGGTCAGCCCGCGCACGCTCGAGCGCTGGCGCTGGACGGGCGAGGGGCCCGCCTTCATCAAGATCGGCGGCCGGGTGGTGTACCGCCTCGAGGATATCGAGGCCTATGAGGAACGGCGTCAATGCGCCAGCACCGCTGACAAGCCCTGCGCAAGACTGGCGTGATGGGGGTGCAGATGACGATTTCCAACCGCACGACCCTTGACGATCTGCGCAGGATGCAGGTCCGCGACATTGCCGCCTTGCCGGGCGAACAGCTGGCGCTGCTGCAAGGCGAGGCCGCCGAGCGGCTACGCGCGGCCAGGACGCTTGCCGACTGGCTCGACGGGGCCATCGCCCTGAAATACGCCGAGCGCGCACATGAGGCACGCCGGGCCGAGGGCAAGGACACAGGCACCGTCCGTTTCCGCGACGGCGCGGTCACGATTGTCGCCGATCTGCCGAAACGGGTGGATTGGGACCAGGACAAGCTTGCCCGGATCAGGGACAACATTGCCGCAGCAGGCGAGGACCCGTCCGAGTTCATCGACACCACGCTGAGGGTGTCCGAGCGCAAATTTGCAGCGCTGCCCGAGTCCTGGCGCAAGGGGTTCGAGCCCGCCCGTATCCTGCGCACCGGCAAGCCGAAATTTCGGCTGAGTCTGGACGAGGAGGCGCGCTGATGGCCATTTCTCTTGCATCCCTGCGCAGCACGACCGCGCTTCAGCCGCCGCGCATCCTGATCCACGGCGTCGCCGGCATCGGCAAGTCAACCTTTGCCGCGTCCTCGGAGAGGCCGGTGTTCATCCTCACCGAGGACGGGCTCGGCAGGCTCCAGGTGCCGCATTTCCCGCTGGCGGCGAGCTTCGCTGAGGTGGCCGAGGCGCTCGACGCGCTGCTGGACGAGGAGCACGACTATTCCACGGTCGTCGTGGACAGCGTCGACTGGCTGGAGCCGCTGATCTGGGCCGAGACCTGCACGCGCAATGGCTGGCAGTCGATCGAAAGCCCGGGCTTCGGCAAGGGTTATGCCGAGGCGCTGAATGTCTGGCGCGAATATATCGACAAGCTCAATGCCCTGCGCACCCAAAAGGGCATGGCGGTTATCCAGATCGCGCACACCGACATCAGGCGTTTCGACAGCCCCGAGCACGAGCCCTACGACCGCTATGTGATCAAGCTGCAGGCCCGGGCGTCGGCGCTGCTGCAGGAACATTCCGACGTGGTGCTGTTCGCCAACTACCAGATCTCGGTGAGCAAATCCGACGTCGGCTTCAACAAGAAGGTCACCCGCGCGCTGAGTTCGGGCGCGCGCGTCATGCACACCGAGGAACGCCCGGCCTTCCTCGCCAAGAACCGATACGGCCTGCCGCAGACCCTGCCGCTCGAGTGGTCGGAGTTCATCGCGGCCATGCCGAAAGCTGATTGATCAAGATGAGAAGGACATGAATGATGGCACGTTTTGACACCGCCTTTGATGCCACCGGCATCGACCCCGCCACCGCCTATGAGGTGCTGCCCGCCGGCAAGTACCGCGCCCAGATCGTCGAGAGC
>JALTZY010000208.1:750-3179 GCA_027045905.1 Paracoccaceae bacterium | reverse complement strand
ACCCGCAACGGCATGGGCCAGTATCTGTGGCTGATGCTCGACATCCTCGAGGGGCCGCATCAGGGCCGCAAGATCTTCGACCAGCTGAATCTCGTGAACCCCAACCCCACGACCGTGGAGATCGCGCAGCGCACGCTTTCGGCAATCTGCCACGCAACCGGCAAGCTGCAGGTCAGCGACAGCGAGGAACTGCACCTGATCCCGATGACGATCCAGGTCGGGGTCAAGCCGCCCAAGGACGGCTATGGCGAGCGCAACACGATCCGCTACCTCGTGCCGGATCAGGCAGCGCAACCGGCCAAGGCGACACCGTCCGCTGCGCCGTCCACGGCAACGGCCCCGAGCGCACCCCCGCGTCCGGCCACAGCCCCCTGGAACCGCAAGAGCTGATGCCCTGAGCGCGCCGCCGCGATTTCTCCGACGCGGCGGCGCGACCACCACACGACCGAGAGAATGACGATGACCAGAGAACCCGCCGCGGCCCCGCGGGCTGCGAACAGAACATCCATGCCGGACGACCGCCTCCGGCTGATCGAGATCGAGGACGCCATCGCCGGCATCCGCACCCAGATCGCGACCGCCGATCTGGCGCGGCAGCGCCGCGGCAAGCCGATCGACCCGGACTGGTATCACCGGGCGCGCACGGCGCTGCGGCATCTGAACCGTGAGCGCGCCGAAATCCTGGCTCGCCAGAATGGCCGCCGCCGTCGTGAACGCCTGAAGGATGCGATCATCGCCGTTCTGCGCGAACGTTGCGAGCCCGCCGCATGGGCTGAGGTGCTGGAACAGGCCCGGGCGCGCGTGGATGAGGAGGCACGCTGATGGCCGAGCTTCCCCCACCACCCACACCGACGCTGTCTGCGATCTATGCATCCTACGAGGCCCGCCAGGGCGACGGGTTTCGCGCGCATCTGGGCGCGTCACTGATCGGCAAGTCCTGTTCCCGCGCGCTCTGGTATGATTTCCGCTGGGCGACGCCCGCACGCCATCCGGGGCGCATCCTGCGGCTGTTCGAGACCGGCCAGCTGGAAGAGGCCCGCCTTGTGCGCAATCTGCGTGCAACCGGCGCGACCGTGATGGATGTCGACCCCGAAACCGGGCGGCAGTTTCGCGTCAGCGCCCATGGCGGGCATTTCGGCGGCTCGCTCGATGCGGTGGCAATCGGGCTTCTGGAGGCACCGAAGACCTGGCACGTGGTCGAGTTCAAGACGCATTCCAGGAAGAGCTTCGATCAGCTGTTTACCAAGGGCGTCGTCGCCTCCAAACCCCGGCACGTCGCCCAGATGCAGGTCTATATGCACCTGACCGGCATCACGCGGGCGCTTTATGTGGCGGTCTGCAAGGATACCGACGCGCTGCATATCGAGCGGATCCATGCGGATGCGCAGGAAGGCGCGCGCCTGCTCGAGAAGGCCGGGCGCATCATCTTTGCCCAGCATCCGCCTGCGCGCATCAGCGAAGACCCTGCATGGTTCGAATGCCGGATGTGCCCCCATCACGGGTTGTGCCATGGCGAGGCGGCAGCGGCCGTCACCTGCCGGTCCTGCCTGCATGCGACGCCTGTCGAAGGCGGCTGGCACTGCGCGCGCCACGATCGCGTCCTTGAGGATGCCGACCAGCGCCGTGCCTGTGCGGCCCACCTGTTCATCCCCGATCTGGTGCCGGGCGAGGTCATCGATGCGGGCGAGGATTTCGTCGCCTATCGCATGCGCGACGGCTCCACCTGGCGAAATGACGCCCGCGAGCCAAGGAGGCCCGTCCCATGCTGAAACTTCGCCCCTACCAGCAGGCTGCGATCACCGCGATCTACGGCTATTTCGAGAAAAGGAAAGGCAATCCGCTGGTCGTCATTCCCACCGCCGGCGGCAAGAGCCTGGTCATGGCCGCTTTCATCAAGGGCGTGCTCGAGGCCTGGCCCGACCAGCGCATCCTTGTCGTCACCCATGTGCGCGAGCTGATCGCCCAGAACCATGCCGAGATGCTGGGCCTGTGGCCGGAGGCGCCGACAGGGATCTATTCGGCCGGGCTGGGGCGGCGTGAGGCCCGCGCCCGCATCCTCTTTGCCGGGATCCAGTCGGTTCATGCCAAGGCGCGTGCGATCGGCCACACCGATCTGGTGCTGATCGACGAAGCGCATCTGATCCCCAACAGCTCGAACACCATGTATCGCCGTTTCCTGGGTGATCTTCAGGCGATCAACCCGGCCCTGAAGGTGATCGGGCTGACCGCAACGCCATACAGAACCGGCAGCGGCATGCTGCATGAGGGCGACAATGCGCTGTTCACCGACATCGCGTTTGAGGTCTCGGTGCGCGATCTGATCGACCAAGGCTATCTCTGCCCGCTGGTTTCCAGGCAGCCGGAGACACGGCTTGATGTCAGCGGGGTGGGCACGCGCGGTGGCGAGTTCATTGCCCGCGATCTTGAGC
>JALTZY010000208.1:0-740 GCA_027045905.1 Paracoccaceae bacterium | reverse complement strand
GCCGCCGTGGCCGAAATCATCGCCCAGGGCGCGGCGCGGAAATCCTGGCTCGCCTTCTGTGCAGGTGTCGATCACGCTACCCATGTCGCCGAAGAGTTTCGCAGGCGGGGCATCACTTGCGAGACGATCTTCGGCAACACGCCAAAGGTCGAGCGTGACCGGATCATTGCCGCCTTCAAGCAGGGCGAGATCCGGGCGCTGGCCTCGATGGGCGTGCTGACGACCGGCTTCAACGCCCCCGCCGTCGATCTCATCGCCATGCTGCGGCCCACCAAGTCGCCAGGACTCTATGTGCAGATGGCCGGGCGGGGCACGCGGCTCAGTCCCGGAAAGGACAACTGCCTCGTGCTGGATTTTGCCGGCAACGTGCAGCGCCATGGCCCCATCGATCTGGTGCGGCCCCGGCGCCCCGGCGGCGCGGGCAATGGCGCGCCGCCCACCAGGATCTGCCCCGAATGCCGCGCCATCCTTCCGGCAGCACTGCGCGAATGCCCCGATTGCGGCCATGTCTTTCCGGGCCCGAAAGTGCAGCTCGCGCCAAAGCCCTCGACCCTTGACGTGCTGTCCACGGGCAAGCCGCAATGGTGTGCCGTGGATGAGGTCACCTATCAGCGCCACCAGAAACGCGGTGGGC
Organism: Paracoccaceae bacterium; assembly: GCA_027045905.1. Lineage (GTDB taxonomy): Bacteria > Pseudomonadota > Alphaproteobacteria > Rhodobacterales > Rhodobacteraceae > JAAEUB01. The sequence continues at coordinate 106 of JALTZY010000208.1, read as the reverse complement.
GCGTGTCGCTCAAGGTCACCTATCGCTGCGGGCTCTCATGGCATTCCGAATGGGTGTGTTTCGAGCATGAGGGCTATCCCCGCCGCAAGGCCGAACAATGGTGGCA
>JALTZY010000207.1 GCA_027045905.1 Paracoccaceae bacterium | reverse complement strand
GTTTCAGCTTTTGCCCGCCCCGGCCCCCGGTTCCTCCAACGTTTTCGCTCTGCGGCCGGCCCCCGATTTTCTGCGAAAAATCGTAACCGTTCGATCTGAAGATTTCGTGAATGACCATGGATCCGGCCGGACGTATCGCGCCAGCTGTACGGCCGCCATCCCGATCCGTCCGGCTTGTGGATTCGTCATCGCTGTGAGCGCGCTTTCCGGATGAGTTGCCTGAAATTTTCCGCATCTGGTCTTGTTGCTGCCGTTTTTGGGTGGTTTGCTCGCCGCACCCGCCCCCGTGGCGCCCGGGGCAGGGCGGTTTTCGCCAGGCGGCGGGTCTGGCTGGGGGCGGCTGAAAGTACGGCTGAGGGTGCAGGGATGCAGGCATGAAGATCGTTGTCGTCGGGATCGGTTATGTGGGCGTGTCCAACGCGGTGCTGCTGGCGCAGAACCATCCGGTCGTGGCGGTGGACCTTTCTGCCGAAAAGGTCGCGCGGCTCAACCGGGGCATTTCGCCGGTGGATGACGACGATATCGACGAATACCTGGCCAGCGGCCGGCTCGATCTCAGCGCCACCACCGACGGTCCTTCTGCCTATGCGGAAGCGGATTTCGTCATCATCGCCACGCCCACCGATTACGACCCGGTGGACAATTACTTCGACACGTCCAGCGTCGAGGCGGTGGCCGGGCAGGTGCTGGCGGCCTCGGACAAGGCGGTGATCGTGATCAAGTCCACGGTGCCGGTGGGCTTCACCGAGGCGCTGAATGCGCGCCTTGGCACCGACCGGATCATCTTCAGCCCCGAATTCCTGCGCGAAGGCAAGGCGCTTCATGACAACCTGCACCCTTCGCGCATCGTCGTCGGCGACCGGGGCGAACGAGGGCGCGCCTTTGCCGCGCTGCTGGCCGAGGGGGCGCTGGACGAGGACATCCCGACCCTGTTCACCGGGCCGACCGAGGCCGAGGCGATCAAGCTCTTTGCCAATACCTACCTCGCCATGCGGGTGGCGTTCTTCAACGAGCTCGACTCCTACGCGCTCTCGCGCGGGCTGGACGCGCGCCAGATCATCGAGGGGGTGGGGCTCGATCCGCGCATCGGCACCCATTACAACAACCCCTCCTTCGGCTATGGCGGCTATTGCCTGCCCAAGGATACCAAGCAGCTTCTGGCCAATTACTCGCAGGTGCCGCAGAATCTGATCGGCGCCATCGTCGAGGCCAACCGCACGCGCAAGGATTTCATCGCCGAGCAGGTGCTGGCGCGCCGGCCGAAAGTGGTCGGGATCTACCGCCTGGTGATGAAGGAGGGCTCGGACAATTTCCGCCAGTCATCCGTGCAGGGGATCATGAAGCGGATCAAGGCCAAGGGGGTCGAGGTGATCGTCTATGAGCCGGCGATGGAGGCGAGCCACTTCTTCAATTCGCGGGTGGTCAACGACCTCGACGCCTTCAAGGAAGAGGCCGATCTGATCGTGGCCAACCGCAACCATCCCGATCTCGAAGACGTGGCCGACAAGCTCTTTACCCGCGACATTTTCGGCGAAAGCTGAGGCGGGGGGCCGATTTTTCGCAGAAAGATCGCCGCCCGGGCGAAGGCCGGTTCAGAGGCCGAAGCCGGTATAGGGCAGGAAGCTGACCGGATCGCCGGGGCGGATCTCCTGTGCGGGTTCGGAAAGCTCCACCAGCCCGTCGGCCCAGGAGAGCCCGGAGATGCGCCCGGAGCCCTCGGAGCGGAACACCTCCACCGTGCCATCCGCCTTCAGCCGGGCGCGCAGATACTCGCGCCGGCCTGCCTTCTTGGTCTTCTCGAAAGCCGCCGGCAGGCTCAGGCGCGTGGGTTCGCGCCAGCCGGCCCCGGCCAGTGTGGAGAGCGCCGGGCGGGCGAAGATCAGCGCGGTGACAAGGGCGGCGACCGGGTTGCCGGGCAGGCCGAAGACGGGCTTTCCGGCCCACATGGCCAGCACCAGCGGCCGGCCGGGCTTCAGCGCCACGCGCCAGGTGGCGAGCGTGCCTTCCTCGCCGAGCAGGGCGGAGACGTGGTCTTCATCGCCCGCCGAAGCGCCGCCGGAGGTGAGGATCACGTCGGCCCGCGCGCTGGCTTCGTCGAGCGCCCGGCGCAGGGCGGCGCGGTCGTCCTTCACATGGCCCAGATCCACCGGCGCATGGCCCCAGCGCTCGGCCAGCGCCAGCAGCATCGGGCGGTTGGCGTCATAGGTGGCCGAAGGGGCCAGCGTGCTGCCCGGGGCCACGATCTCGTCGCCGGTCGAGAGCACGCCCACGCGCAGGCGCTGGCGCATCTGCACGCGGGCCAGTCCCAGCCCGCTCAGAAGCGCGATGTCCGGCGGGCGGATGATATGGCCCGCGGGCAGGGCAAGGGCGCCGGCCTGCACATCCTCGCCCGCGCGCCGGGCATTGGCGCCGGGTTTGAGCCCCGCGCCAAAGCGGATGCGTCCGTTTTCAAGCGTCACGTCCTCTTCCATCACCACCGTATCGACCCCTTCGGGCAAAAGCGCGCCGGTGAGGATGCGGATCGCGTGGCCCGCCGGCACCTGCCAGGTGAAAGGCGCGCCCGCGGCGGCGCGGCCCGCGACGAGGGGCAGGACCGCCTCGCCCTCGGGCAGGCTGGCATGGGCAAAGCCGTAGCCGTCCACCGCCGAATTGGCCCCGGGCGGGTTGGCGCGCAGCGCCATGTGGTCGCGCGCAAGGATGCGCCCGAGCGCGGCGGTGGTGTCGATCTCCTCTTCGCCCGTGACCGGGGCGAGGCGCGCACGCAGGCGCGCAAGGGCCTCGTCCACCGGCGTCCAGGAGACGCCGGGGGGCAGGGCGAAGCAATCGTCCCTGAGCGGGCTGGCAATGGTGCTGGTAGTGGAAGCGGCGGGGGCGGTGGAAGCGGCCGGGGCA
>JALTZY010000206.1 GCA_027045905.1 Paracoccaceae bacterium | reverse complement strand
CCCGAGGGCAAGGCCTGGGCGCCGAAATCCCCGGCGACGATCGAGGCCTACAAGCGGCGCGGGGAGCGCGTCGATTTCCGCCCGCTCTTCGGTCCCAGCCCCTCGGGCGCCGGGCTGTTCGGCACCATCGACATGCAGGCGGGCCGCGATTTCGTCGAGGTGGGCTCGAACAAGATCTATGCCGCCGTGATGCAGTTCGGCGCCCGCAAGGGCGCGTTTGGCGCCACCTCGCGCGGCTCTCCGATCCCCTGGGGCGATATCCCGGCGCGGCCCTATCTGGGGATTTCGGACGCGGACCGCGCTGGTATCACCGACATCATCGACGAATGGTTCGCCCGCGCCACCGAAGGCAATTGACAAAGCGCGCGGCGCGGCGCAGCCTGTGAGACGGCCCGCAGGCGGGCGATCCCCGCAAACCGTTGTGGGTGTTTTCGCGCGCCGCCGCCGGGCAGTCTGCTCCCATGAGCAAGACTTCTCTCACCACGGCCCTCATGGGCGCGACTGATCTGAACCCGGCCAGAGACTGTGCGTGGATGGGCGCCCCTGCCTGGGTGCATCTGCTGCCGCCCGGCGCGGTGCAAACCGTTGACCGGCGGGGTCCGTATCGGGTCGCGGATGCCGAAAAGCTGATCGCGGCCAGCTTTGCCGCCGCGCCCAGGCTTCCGATCGACGAGAACCATGCCACCGATCTGGCGGCCCCCAAGGGCCAGCCTGCCCCCGCGCGCGGCTGGATCACACAGATGGAAGCCCGTGAGGACGGTATCTGGGGCAAGGTCGAGTGGACCGAAGCCGGCCGCCAGCTGGTCGAGGACCGTGCCTATCGGGGGCTCTCGCCGGTGATCGCACATGACAAGAGCAAGACGATCCGCGCGATCCTGCGCGCCAGCCTCGTCAACAATCCCAACCTGCGCGGCCTGACCGCGCTTCACCAGCAACAGGAAAATGCAATGGACTGGACGGAGTATCTGAAGCAACTCCTGGGCCTCGGCGGCGACGCCACCGACGACCAGATCAGGGAAGCGCTGGAAAAGGCGCTCAAGGGCGGGACCGAGGAAGCCGCGCAGGCAAGCCTTGCGCCGATCGGAAAGGCGCTCGGGCTTGATGACGGTGCCGACACCGAGGCCATCCTCGCCGCCTTGCAGGCGCAAGCCTCCGAAGGGCGCGAAGACGATGAGGGCGAAGGCGAGGTCGTGACGGCGCTGCAGGCCGAACTGGCCCAGCTGACCCGCGAGCTCAACGCAGTGCGTGAAGAGCGCGCCCGCGAGCGGGCCGAGGCTTTCATTGATGCGGAGATCAAGCGTGGCAACCCGGTGCCCCGCAATATGCGCGATCACTATATCTCTCGCCACATGGCGGACCCGGAGACCGTGGAAAAGGAGCTCACCGCAATGCCCGCCCTGACCCGCTCCGGCACCATGGCTGTGCCCCCGGCGACAATGAAGGACGGCAAGGTGGTTCTCAATGCCACCGAGCAGCAGACCGCCCGCCTGCTGGGCATCGACCCCGAGGATTACGCCAAGACGCTCGCCGCCGAGCGCAAGAATGAGGAGGCTCTCTGATGGCCGCACTTTCCGCTGACCGCAACACCCCGCGCCTCGAGGGCGACATTCGCCGGGGCGACGTCGCCGCTTCGGTGAAGATCTATGCCGGCGCGCTTCTGATGCGCGACAGTTCCGGCAATCTCACCCCCGGCGCCACCGCCACCGGCGCGGTCGGCGTCGGCCGGGCCGAAGCCCAGGTGGACAATTCCTCGGGCGTCGCCGGCGACCTGACGGTGGATTACCGCCCCGGCATCTTCCGGTTCGACAATTCCTCGGGCGCCGACGCCATCGCCAAGGCCGATATCGGCGCCAAATGCTTCATCGTCGATGACCACACCGTGGCCAAGACCAACGGCACCAGCACCCGCAGCCCGGCCGGCATCATCGACGGCGTGGACGCGAATGGCGTCTGGGTGCGCCTCGATGAAGCCCTGACCAACGCCACGTAAGGAGGCATTGCAATGCTCTTGAATTCCACGACCCTCAATTCCCTGCGCGTGGGCTACTCCACCGCCTTTCAGGGCGGCCTCGACCAGGCGCCGAACCAGCGCGAGCGGGTGGCCACGGTGGTGCGCGCCTCGCAGAAGGAGCAGTCCTACGGCTGGATCGGCAAGGTTCCCAATGTGCGCGAATGGATCGGCGCCCGGGCGGTGCAGAACCTCGCCGAGCACGACTACTCGATCAAGGAAAAGCCCTGGGAGCTGACCATCGGCGTCGACCGCGACGATATCGAGACCGACAATCTCGGTATCTACACGCCGCTGTTCACCGAGATGGGCCGTGCCACTGGCGCCAAGTTCGACCAGCTGGTGTTCGACCTGCTCAAGGCCGGCTTCTCCACCACCTGCTATGATGGCCAGTATTTCTTCGATACCGACCACCCGGTGCTGGATGCGTCCGGCAATGCAATCTCGGTCGCCAATACCGATGGCGGCACCGGCACGCCCTGGTTCCTGCTCGATGTGTCGCGCGCGCTCAAGCCGATCATCCTGCAGATCCGCAAGGACTTCGAGTTCGTCTCCAAGACCGCGCTCACCGACGATCACGTCTTCACCAACAAGGAATTCCTGTTCGGCGCCGATGCGCGGGCCAATGTGGGCTTCGGCTTCTGGCAGTTCGCCTGGGGCTCCAAGCAGACCCTGAACGCCACCAATTACGAGACCGCCCGCTCGGCGCTCATGGGCATGAAGGGTGATTATGATCGCCCGCTCGGGATCAACCCGCGCCTGCTGGTGGTGCCGCCGTCGCTGGAAGGCGCGGCGCTGGAAATCCTCAATGCCGAGCGTGACGCGAGCGGGGCCACCAATGTCTGGAAGGGCACGGCGGAACTGCTGGTCGTGCCGTGGCTGGC
>JALTZY010000205.1 GCA_027045905.1 Paracoccaceae bacterium | reverse complement strand
AGGCCGGCACGCATGGGAAAATCGGTTTCGGGCAGGTGCAGGGTGGATTTGTAGTCGGGCATTTCCGGGGTGTCAGGCGTGTCGGCACACATGTCGGGGCTCATTCAGTCGGGGAAATCTGGGGGGGAGCGGCGCGGGGCTTCCATGCGCCTTGGCCCGGCGGCTCATCTCAGAACGCCGGGCGGCTAAGTCGTATGCTGGTGCAGATCCACATGCGCTGCTTATAGGCGCGCGGGCGGGCGCGTGCAATCGGTTTGGCGCGCGCGGGCCGGTTCAGAAACGCGCGTCGAACAGCCCGTCGCTGCCCCCGCCCAGCGCATAACGAAGCCCGAACATGTAGGTATCGGCGCCAAGGTTGTTGCGGCTGGCGGCGAGGGAGAGCTCCAGCGGCATGTCTGGCAGGCGGTAGCGGGCGCCGAGGGTGGCGGTTCCGACATTCGTGGTCGCGATCGAATGGTAGTCGATGTAATCATATGCGGCAAAGAGCCCGAACCCCTGGCCGAAACCATAGTCCAGCCGGATCCCGCTCCGGGTGCGGTGGGTACCACCGAAGGCATTCTGGTCTCCCAGATAGGCCTGCCCGGTGAAATCGCCCAGGCGCAGCATCGCTTCGGCGCCGATATCTACATAGTTGACGGGGATGCCGAGGCTATCGACCCTGCGATTGGCCGCGACATAGCCCCCGAGCCGCAGTCTGTCGGATACCGCATGGGACAGATGCGCGCCGATCCCGGTGCCGGTGCTGGTGAGCACGCCGGTGGCCGAGCGGCTGAGCAGGCCGTCCACCTGCACGTCAAGGCCGCCGAAGGAAAGCCGGGCCCGCGCGCCGATACTGTCGGTGATCGTCGCCGGCGCGGCGGGGGCAACGGAATGAAGGAAGCTCGTGTCACCGCCACCGAAGACCCCCTGGGCCTGGGCGCCAGTGGCGGCAAGAGTGGCAAGAAGAGCCGGACGGAGAAAACGGTGCATCGCGGACAGGTTCCTTTGAAGTCGCATCGCGCGCACGCTATCAGCGGGCCGCGGGGCTGTCCCCTGCCAAATGTGGGGGAAATGAAGCAGGTGCGGGAAAATGCGACCTTTCGCCCGGCTTGCACTTGCTTCGGCCCGGGATTAGCTGCGCAGAAAAGGAGCCGCCCCATGACCGCAATCCCGCCCCGCTTCGACATCACGCCTGCCGGGATCGACGCGCAGGTCGCCGCCTTTTACGCCCGGGTGCGCGCGCATGAGGTGCTGGGGCCGGTCTTTGCCCGACATGTCACCGACTGGCCGGCGCATGAGGCAAAGATCGCCTCCTTCTGGCGCAACGCAATCCTGCATGAGCGCGGCTATCAGGGCCGCCCTCAGCAGGTGCACATGCAGAGGCCCGAAGTGCTGGGCGAGCATTTCCCGATCTGGCTGGATCTGTTCGAAAAAACCGCCCGCGAGGTGCTGAGCCCGCCTCAGGCCGACGCCTGGAACGCACTGGCGCGCCGGATCGGCGAAGGCATGCGCATGGGGGTGGAACAGGCCCGCACCGCTCCGAGCGCAACGCCGCTGCTGCGATAACCCGCCGCTCCCATCATTGCCCCGCCCCTTTCATCTTTCGCCAAATACTCCGGGGGAGCACGAGGGGGCCGGCCCCCTCGCAAACCGATTTTTCGCAGAAAAATCGGTGCCTCCTGACGCGGAATAAATTGGTGTGCAACATTTTGGTGCGGTTGGTGAACTTTCCAAGTCTGGGAAATGTGGTTGTTTAACAATATGTTGCAGGAAATATGCATTGATATGTTGCCTGTTAATTTATCCCACGGCCAGAAATGCTAAGTCATTGATTTCACGTCATTCCCAAAACAACGGTAAACGGCTTTGTAAACCTCGCGCTACAATCACCCACCACGCAATCGGCGAGCCAGCTTTCTAATCTCTTCCGCCATTTCTTCTCGGTCGCCCCCCTTGGCAAACACACCGTCATTTCTATAAATCTCTCCGAGCTTGGAGACATCGCGATCCGCGTTCTGTCCTACCAACTGCCGCCTTACCTCCGGCACATTTTCTATTTCCTGGAGCAACATACCAATGATGGTTTTCACGGTTTCGGGCCGGGTGGCGCGCAGAACTCTGAGTATGGCAAGTTCATCCCCTGTTTCGTGGCAGGCATTTAACATGCCATTACCAGTAACAACTCTGTCAAGCTCAAACTCATTTCGCACTATTCCATCAAGCAGAAAATCTTCCGATATACCGACCTTCGCAGATATCTTGCGAAGGACCGAAGGTTTTGGCGTTGTTCGTTCAGTCTCATAATTTGCCAAGGCAGACCGGGTAAGGCCAACCTCACGGGCGAACTCAGCCTGGCTTTTCTCCCCCCTCAGTTGACGCAAGCGAGCACCTAATCCTGTGCTGTTGTGTGTTGACATTGTGCTGACCTGTGTATAGTGTGGGTTAATATCGTGTAATGACAGCACCAAATGAGCATCATGTCAAATAACCCTAATCCGATTATTGAAAAGCTCCGCCAGGAGGGAAAAACAATCCCGGAATGGGCGAGGGAGCACGGATTTCCAGTCCGTGCTGTTCGCGCAGTGATTTATGGGCACAACAAAGGATACTACGGGCAAGCTCACCGGATCGCGGTTGCCCTTCGGTTGAAGGACAAGAAACCGTGAATATTGTCTCCACATTCGAGTTTGCACGCTGCGTTTCCATTTCACGGCAAGCTGCACACCGCGCTTTTTCCCGTGCGTCGCAGGGCAAGAAATGGCGCGGGCACGTCTTGCCTGTTACCAAGATTGCGGCGGCACGAGGTGGGGCGTGGGGTCTGATCCTGGACCTGGCTTCACCGGAGTTGAAAGCCTTGTTGAAGCGCTCTGAAAAGGTCGTTTCAGAGGCTGAGAACGCGCGGCAGGGGCTGCGTTCGGATGAGGC
>JALTZY010000204.1 GCA_027045905.1 Paracoccaceae bacterium | reverse complement strand
CGGCATCGCCGCGCGCGACACCGAAACCCGCGCCGCCTGTTCAGGCCGCCTCACCCGGGTTCCGGCATAGCTCCGGCGGCACCGTTAGCTGCCGGGGCGAGATGGCCGGTGGACTGGCGCCGCCGGGGCTGTGGCGGGGTTTCCCCACCATGGCCGCCTGCATCGAGGCGCTTGAGCGTTGCGTGAGCGGGCTGCACCGGCTTGTCGCGGCGCGGGCGGCGTGGCAGGAGGCCCGCCACTCCGAGCGCGCGCGCTGCGCCTACGGGGCCTTTTACAGCGCGCTGGAACAGAGCCTTCGCATGTCCGGGCGCTTCGAACGGGAGGTCGAAACGCGTCGGCCCGGCGCCCTGGCGGCGGTCTTTGCCGCAAGCGCGCAACATGCGGGCAGAAAGGCCGGGGAGATCGGGCGGATCGTCGAAGTGGCCGATGCGGCCCTTGGCGATGCGTCCTGCCTCGGGGCGGTCACGCCTCAGGCGCGCATGCGCCTGCTCGAAACCCCACTGCAGCGGCTGCACCCGGGCTCTCTGCGCACGGCGCGTGACAAGCTGGGGCATTTCTTCGATCAGCTCGAGGCTCCGACCTGAGCGGCGCCGGCGCGCTCAGGGCTTTTTCCCGGCTCTGGCACCGGCGGCGATCTGGGCGAGGTCGCGGGCGATGGCAAAGGCGCCCTTGATGCGGTCGGCCGGTGCCTTCCAGTCGCGCCGGATCACCAGCTTGTTGTCGCGCACCTTGGCGAGCCCCTTCTGGGCCTGCAGGAAGGTGACGAGGCCCTCGGGGCTGGCGAACCTGTCGTTGTGAAACTGCAGCACCGCGCCCTTGGGCCCGCCATCGAGCCGGGCGATGCCTGCGCGCTTGCACATGCCCTTGATGCGCATCACCAGCATCAGCATGTTGACCTCGCGCGGAAGCTTGCCGAAGCGGTCGATCAGCTCGGCGGCGAAGCCCTCGAGCTCGACCTTGGTGGCGAGGCTCGAAAGGCGCCGGTAGAGGCCCAGGCGCACATCGAGATCGGGGACGTAACTCTCTGGTATCAATACCGGAACGCCGAGATTGATCTGCGGCGACCAGGTTTCCTCGATATCGGTGGAGATGCCCATTTCGCCAGCCTTGATCCTGGCAATCGCCTCTTCCAGCATCTGCTGGTAAAGCTCGTAGCCGACCTCGCGGATCTGCCCCGACTGCGCCTCGCCCAGGAGGTTGCCGGCGCCGCGAATGTCGAGATCCTGGCTCGCCAGCGTAAAGCCCGCGCCGAGCGAATCGAGGCTGGCGAGCACCTTCAGCCGCTTCTCGGCAGTCGGCGTGAGCGGGGCGCGGGGTCTGGTGGTGAGATAGGCATAGGCACGCGTGCGCGCGCGCCCGACCCGGCCGCGGATCTGGTAGAGCTGGGCGAGGCCGAACATGTCGGCGCGGTGGATGATCATGGTGTTGGCGGTGGGGATGTCGAGCCCGCTTTCGACGATGGTGGTGGCCAGCAGCACGTCGAACTTGCCGTCATAAAAGGCATTCATCCGCCGGTCGAGCTCGCCCGCCGCCATCTGCCCGTGGGCGACCACATAGCTGACCTCCGGGACATGCTCGCGCAGGAAATCCTCGATCCCGGCAATATCGGCGATGCGCGGCACCACGAAGAAGCTCTGCCCGCCCCGGTAATGCTCGCGCAACAGCGCTTCGCGGATGGTGACGCTGTCGAACTCGCTCACATAGGTGCGGATCGCCAGTCGGTCCACTGGCGGCGTGCCGATCACCGAAAGGTCGCGGATGCCCGAAAGGCTCATCTGCAGCGTGCGCGGGATCGGAGTGGCGGTGAGGGTGAGCACATGGACATCGCTGCGAAGCTCTTTGAGCCGCTCCTTGTGGGCCACGCCGAAGCGCTGCTCCTCGTCCACGATCAGCAGGCCGAGATTGTGAAAACGCACGTTCTTGGCCAGCAGCGCATGGGTGCCGATGACGATGTCCATGCGCCCGGTCTTCATCCCCTCGCGGGTCAGCGCCGCCTCGCGGGCGGGCACGAAGCGGCTGAGCTGGCCGACCTCGATCGGCAGGCCCCGGAAGCGCTCGGAGAAGCTCTTGTAATGCTGGCGCGCAAGCAGCGTGGTCGGGGCGATGACGGCGACCTGATAGCCCGACATGGCAGCGATGAAGGCCGCGCGCATGGCGACTTCGGTCTTGCCGAAGCCCACATCGCCGCAGACCAGCCGGTCCATGGGCCGACCGGAGGCAAGGTCGGCGGCCACGTCCTCGATCGCGGCAAGCTGGTCCTCGGTCTCCTGCCAGGGGAAGCGGGCGGCGAATTCGGCCGCCGCGTGATCGGGGGCCTCCATGACCGGGGCGCGGCGCAGGGCGCGCTCGGCGGCAAGGCGGATCAGCTTTTCGGCCTCCTCGCGCACGCGCTGCTTGAGCCGGGCCTTGCGCGCCTGCCAGGCGCCGGAGCCGAGCCGGTCGAGCAGGCCCTCCTCGTGGCCGAATTTCGACAGGAGCTCGATGTTTTCCACCGGCAGATAGAGCCGGTCGCCGCCGGCATATTCGAGCGCGAGGCATTCATGCGGCGCGCCGAGCGCCTCGATGGTCTCAAGCCCCGTGAAGCGGCCGACCCCGTGCTCCACATGCACCACCAGTTCGCCGGCGCTGAGCGCCTGTGCCTCGGTGAGGTAATTCTCGGCCCGCCGGCGCTTTCGGGTCGGGCGGATCAGGCGCTCGCCGAGCACGTCGGTTTCGCTGATCACCGCCAGCCCCGGCGCCTCGAAGCCCTGCTCCAGCGGCCATACGGCAAGGTATGGTCCCCCCGGCCCCTCGGGCACATCGCGCCAGTCAGCGATCTCTGTCGCCCCGGCAAGACCCTCATCGGCAAGCAGGCCGGCAAGGCGCTCGCGCGCACCTTCGGAATAGCTGGCGACGATTACCGATTTATCTTCGCGCGATGCTTTAATATGGTCGGCCAAGGCGTGGAAAAGGTTTACGTTTCCAGACTGACGCTCGGCCGCGAAAGAATGCCCGATCCGCCCGCCCGCATCCAGCACATTGAGGCCCGTGGGCTGGGGAAGTGCTGCCATCTGCAGCACCCGGCGCGGGGCAAGCGTGGCCTGCCATGCGGCTTCGTCGAGGTAGAGCAGACCGGCCGGACAGGGCTTGTAGATGCTGTCCATACGCTTGCGCATGGTGAGGGCCTCAAGGCGGGCCTGATACTGGTCATTGACAGATTCCCAGCGGGCGATACGGGCCGGCTCGAGCTGGTCATCGAGCAGCACCGGCGCTTCGGGGAGGTAGTCGAACAGGGTTTCGAGCCGCTCGTGAAAGAAGGGCAGCCAATGCTCGAGCCCCTGATGCTTGCGACCGGCGCTCACCGCCTCGTAGAGCGGATCGTCGCTGCCGGCGGCACCAAACTCGGCCCGGTAGGCCTGGCGAAAGCGACGGATGGAGCCTTCGTCCAGCTGCACTTCGCTGACCGGGGCCAGTTCGATGCGCGCGAGCTTCTCGGTGGTGCGCTGGGTGGCGGGATCGAAGCGGCGCGCGCCGTCAAGCACATCGCCGAACAGGTCAAGGCGCACGGGGCCCGCTTGCCCGGGGCTGAAAATGTCGATGATCCCGCCGCGAATGGCGAAATCGCCCGGCTCGGTCACGGTGGGGCTCTGGGCAAAGCCCATGCGCATCAGCCAGGCGCGCAGGGCGTCGCTGTCGATCCGCCCGCCGACCTCAGCGCTGAAGCTGGACCGGCGCAGCACCTCGCGCGCGGGCAGGCGCTGGGTGGCGGCGGCCAGCGTGGTGAGCAGCACGAAGCGGCCCTTGAGCGCACCGGCTGCAAGGGCGGCCAGCGAGGCCATGCGCTGGGCCGAGATCTCGGGTGCGGGCGAGACCCGGTCAAACGGCAGGCAATCCCAGCCCGGCAGGGTCACGACCGGGGTGAGCGGGGCGAAAAAGGCAAGCGCCGCCTGCATCGCCGCAAGCCTGCGCTCGTCGCGGGCGATGAACAGCACCGCCCCCTCCGCCCGCTCCATCTCACGCAACACGAGGCGGGCGTCAAAGCCCTCGGGCGCGCCGGAGAGGGTAATATGGGCGGGAGCGGACATGGGGGGCTGAGGTAGGGCGGACGCGGTCCGGTGTCAAGCGTGAGGGCGGGGCGATTTTCACGGAGAAATCCGGACGGGCGCCGCGGCGCCAAATGCCGTCGGACCGGGAGATTTCATGCCTCCGGCGGGAGTATTTGGCGAAAGGTGAAAGCGGGGAGTTTTCCCCGCATGCGGGGTGATATCCGTTGAAATCGCGGAAGATTGCCGATCTTGCCGGACCTTCCGGATCCCGTGCCTGCGATCCGCGCAGATCGTGCATCGCGGCGCACGGCGAAAAGGCGTATATCCGCCCTGCAGCCAGCGCGACCGCCCCCCGGGCGTCCTTGCCCATGACAAGGGCCGGAAGGGGGCGTGCCATCGGGGCGCGCGGAATGCAACCGCTCGGATGCTGAACCGGTATAGTTCCTTCTCCGAAGCCTCCCGCCGGAGCTGGGATCGGCAGGCTCAGATCACCTCTTCATACAGCGCCCGTACGCCCTCGAAGGTCATCTCCACCGGGTTGCCGCCCACGGAGGGGTCTTCGAGCGCCATTTTCGCAAGCTGCTCGATCCTGTCGCGCCCCACGCCCAGATCCGACAGGCGCTTCGGGATGCCGAGCTCATCGTTGCGCGCTTCGATCGCCGCGAGGAAGCCGTCAAAGCCGCCCCTGATGCCGAGGTAATCGGCGGCGCGCTCGATCCGGCCTTCGATGGCGGCGCGGTTGTAGCGCAGGCCTGCGGGCATGATCACCGCATTGGTGGTGCCGTGATGGGTGCCATAGACGGCGCCCACCGGGTGGCTCATGGCGTGGATGATGCCAAGCCCCTTCTGAAACGCCACCGCCCCCATCGAGGCCGCCGCCAGCATCTGCGCGCGGGCCTCGATGTCACTCCCGTCGCGATAGGCGCGCGGCAGGTATTCCCACACGAGCCGCATCCCCTCGAGCGCGATCCCCTGGCTCATCGGGTGGAAATGCGGGCTGGAGAAGGCTTCGAGGCTATGGATGAAGGCATCGATCCCGGTCCCGGCTGTGATCGCCGGCGGCATGCCCACGGTCAGCTCCGGGTCGGAAATCACGATCGAGGGCAGCACCTTGGGGTGAAAGATGATCTTCTTCACATGGGTTTCGCTGCTCGTGATCACCGAAGCGCGGCCGACCTCGGAGCCGGTGCCGGCGGTGGTGGGCACGGCGATGATCGGGGCGATGCCGTCGGGGTCGGCGCGCGTCCACCAGTCGTCCACATCCTCGAAATCCCAGACCGGGCGGGTCTGGCCGGACATGAAGGCGACCATCTTCGCCAGATCCAGCCCCGAGCCGCCGCCAAAGGCGATCACCCCGTCATGGCCGCCGGCGCGATAGGCTGCAAGTCCGGCTTCGAGGTTCCTGTCGGTGGGGTTCGGGTCCACCTCGGCGAACTTGCCCGGCTCGAAGCCGGCCGCGCGCAGCACGTCGAGCGTGGCTTCGGTGATCGGCAGGTCAGAAAGCCCCTTGTCGGTCACCAGCAGCGGTTCGCGGATATTGAGCGCGGCGCAGGCCTCGGGAAGCTCGCGGATGCGGCCTGCGCCGAATTTGATCATGGTCGGATAGGACCAGTTGCCCGTGAGTGTCATGCGGTCACCTTTTTACACCTTTTTCAAGTGGTAGGATTTGGGGCGGGTGAGATTGTGATAGCCGATCACCGAGAGCCCGCCGCCCTTGCCGGTGAGCTTGCAGCCGGTCCAGCACAGGCCCGGGTCCACGTAATCGGCGCGGTTCATGAACACGGTGCCGGTCTCGATCCGCGCGCCCAGCGCCTCGGCCACCGCAGCGTCGCGGGTCCAGATCGAGGCGGTCAGGCCATATTCGCTGTCATTCATCAGCCGCACCGTCTCGTCATCATCCTTGACCGGCATGATGCCGACGACCGGGCCGAAGCTCTCCTCGCGCATCACCCGCATGGAATGGTCCACATTGGTAAGAATCTGCGGGGTGAGGTAAGCGCCCTCGCCGTCATCTTCCGCAAAGCGCTCGATATGGGCGACCGCGCCCTGGGCCAGCGCCTCCTCGATCTGCGCGCGCACTTCATTGGCAAAGCGCACATTGGCCATCGGGCCAAGGGTGGTTTCCGGGTCGAGCGGATTGCCGAGCTTCAGCCCCTTCACCACCGCGACCGCCTTTTCGACAAAGGCGTCATAGAGGCTTTCATGCACATAGATGCGCTCGATCCCGCAGCAGCACTGGCCGGAATTGAACATGCTGGCATCCATCAGCGTTTCCACCGCCGCGTCAAGGTCGGCGTCTTCGCGCACATAGCCCGGATCCTTGCCGCCAAGCTCGAGCCCGACCGGCACAAAGGTGCCGGCAGCGGCGATCTCGATCTGCTTGCCGGCGCCGACCGAGCCGGTGAAATTGATGAAGTCGAAGGCCCGCTCGCCGATCAGCTTGCCGGAAGTGGTGTGGTCGAGAAAGATGTTCTGAAACACGTCCTCGGGCACGCCCGCCTCGTGAAAGGCGCGCGCCATGCGCTCGCCCACCAGCAGCGTCTGGGTCGCGTGCTTGAGGATCACCGTGTTGCCGGCAATCAGCGCCGGGGCAACGGTGTTGATCGCCGTCATCCACGGGTAATTCCACGGCGCGATCACGAAAACCACCCCGTGCGGCTCGCGCTTGATCAGGCGGCGAAATTCATCGTCATCCTCGATCACGATATCGGCGAGCGCGTCGCGGGCGATCTGGGCCATGTAGCTTGCGCGCTCGTTGAAGCCGCGAAACTCGCCGCCATAGCGCACCGGCCGGCCCATCATCCAGGCCAGTTCCTCGACCACCTTGTCATCCATCTCGCCCACGCGGGCGACACCGGCCATGACCAGCCTGATGCGCTCCTCCATCGGGCGCGCGGCCCAGCCTTCCTGCGCCGCGCGGGCGCGGGCCACGGCGGCTTCGGCCTCTTCCAGCGTGGCCACCGGGCGTTCGGCATAGACCGATCCGTCGATCGGCGAGATACATTGCAGCATTTTCGGCATTTTCCTGCTCCTTCAGGTGCGCTCAGGCCCGTTCGAACCCGCGCGCGATTTCCCAATCGGTCACGACCTGATCAAAGGCCTCCTGCTCCCATTCGGCCATGCGGGTATAGTGATCGACCACCTCATCGCCCATCGCCGCGCGCAGCATTTCGGAGCCACGCAAGGCCTCGACCGCATCGCGCAGGCTGGTGGGGATCGAACCGCCAGCCTCGCCCTCGTAGGCATCGCCCGTGAGCGGCGCGCCCGGGTCGAGCTTTTCCTCGATCCCGGCAAGGCCCGCGGCCAGCATGGCGGCGATGGCGAGGTAGGGGTTCACGTCGGCGCCGGGCACGCGGCATTCGACGCGCACCGCGGGCGTGCCGTCGCCGCACAGGCGAAAGGCGGCGGTGCGGTTGTCCACCGACCAGACCTTGCGGGTGGGCGCGAAGCTGCCCTTCTGGAAGCGCTTGTAGGAGTTCACATAGGGGGCGAGGAAGACGGTGATGTCGGAGGCGTATTTCAACAGCCCGCCAAGGTAGTGGCGGCCGGTTTCCGACAGGCCAAGCTCGGCATTTGCGTCGTAAAAGGCGGGCTGGCCGCCCCGGATCAGCGACTGATGCACATGGCTTGCCGAGCCCACCCGGTCGTGGCGCCACTTGGGCAGGAAGCTGACGGCGTGCCCCTCCTGCCAGCCGATTTCCTTGGTGGCGTGCTTGGCGATGGTGTGGTTTTCGGCCGTTTCCATGGCCGAGCCGTAGCGGATATTGAGCTCTTCCTGCCCGGCTTCGGCCTCGCCCTTGCTGCCCTCGACCGGGACACCGGAATTGTAGAGGCTGTTGCGCAGCCGGCGCATGATCGCCTCTTCCTTGGTGGTCTGCAGGATGTGGTAATCCTCGTTATAGGCGCTGATCGGGGTGAGGTCGCGATAGCCCTCGGCACTCATTTCCTCGTAGCTTTTCTGGAAGATGAAGAATTCGAGCTCGGTGGCGGCAATGGCCTCAAACCCCATCGCCTCGGCCCGTGCCACCTGCCGCTTCAGCATCGCGCGCGGCGAATGGGCGATCTCCGCGTGGCCGTGGTGATCGAGCACATCGCAAAGCACCAGCGCGGTGGCGTCGAGCCAGTCGGCCCGGCGCAGGGTGGAGAGGTCCGGCTTCATCAGGTAGTCGCCATAGCCCGCTTGCCAGGAGGTCGAGGCATAGCCATCGACCGTATACATCTCGAGATCGGTCGCCAGCAGGTAATTGCAGCAATGGGTCTCTTCCCAGGCGCTCTCGACGAAATGGCGCGCCAGAAAGCGCTTGCCCATCAGCCGGCCCTGCATGTCGACGATGCAGGCCAGAACGGTGTCGATCTCGCCCGTCTCGACCAGACGGCCCAGTTCCTCAAGCGTCAGATTTCCCGGCATGTCTCTCCCTCCTGTACGCCCCTAGCGGGCTTCCTGATTTTCACTCTCTTCCTCGTTCACGCTCTCCACCAGCCGCGTTTCCAGCAGCTGGCCATGGCGGTAGAGGATCGGGTAGGCAATGGCGGAGATGCGCGCGTTCAGGTCGCGCAGCGCGCGCAGGGTCTCCAGGTGGATGTCGGATGTGTCGAAGCTGCGCTCGTCGCCCTCGCGCAGGCGCTTGAGGTGCTTCTTGCGGCTCTTGCGCTCGCGCACGGCGATCTCGGCCTTTTCGCTCATGAGCAGGCGGGCGCTGTCGATATCCTCGCTCACCAGCACGTTCATCGCCAGCGAGATATTGTGCAGCACCTGTTCGTGCAGGGCTTCAAGCTCTTCGCGCCCGGCCTCGGTGAAGCGCAGCCCCGAGCGCTTTTTCTGGGCGGCCAGCGCCATCAGGTTCTTGGAGATCACGTCGCCCGCCTCTTCAAGGCTGATTGCGTATTCGACGAGCTCGCGGATGCGGCGCGACTGGGCCTTGGTCATGTTCTTGCGCGAAATGTCGGCGACATAGCGGCGGATGTCGTCGAGCGCCTTGTTGACCTCGTGATCGGCGGCGCGCACCGCCTTGATCGCCGGCTTGTCGCCGGAATCGTAAAGCTCCATCACCGGCGCGGCCATGGCGGCAACCATCTCGCCCATGCGCAGCACTTCGCGGGTCAGGCTGGCAATGGCCTGGGCCGGGCTGTCGAGCACCGTGCGGTCAAGCGCCGTGGGCGGCTTCAGCCCCTCTTCGGCGGCCATGGCGCTCTGATCGGGCAGCAGGCGCGCAAAAGGGCGCTCCAGAAGCGGCAGGAACGGCAGCGAAAGCACCAGCACCGCGGCATTGAACACCACATGGGCGATGACCAGCATGTGCTGGTCCGGAAACAGGCTGGTCACCTCCATCAGCGGGGTGAGGTTGAACAGCACCAGCGCCAGAAGCGAGCCGATCCCGCGCAGCATCAGGTTGGCATATGGCAGGCGGCGGGCGACCGGGCTCATGCCCCGGCTGAGCCAGACAAACAAGAGCGCCGAGCCCAGATTGGCCCCCATCACCACCGACACCCCGGCTCCGAGCGGCAGCACGCCGATGGCGACGAACGTGACCGTCATCAGGATCGAGGCGACGGAGGAATACATCAGGAAGGTGATCGCCGCGCCAACGAGGTAGGCGGTGACGAAATCGCGCTCCAGATAGCCCGCCACTGCCGGCATGAAGGCGCCTTCGCGGATCGGCTCGACCGATTCCGAAATCAGCCTGAGCGAGAGCAGGATCAGGGCGACCCCGATCAGGATGCGCCCGACTTGGCGCGGCATGCGCGCCTCGACCTTGAGGAAAAGGTAGCCGCCCGCCGCCAGCAGCACCGGGATCAGCCATTCGGGGCGCAGGCTCAGAAGCTGGATCACCAGCGCCGAGCCCAGATCCGCCCCCAGCACGGTCGCAAGCCCGCCGGTGAAGCCGGTCAGGGCCGAGGCGAGGAAGCCCGCCGCCAGCAGCGAGGCCGCGGTGGCGCTCTGCAGCACGATCGCCAGCATCACCCCGGCCAGCGCCGCCTGGATGCGGCTGTCGCGCCGGCTGGTGATGATGCGGCGAAAGCTCGGCCCCATGGCCCGCTCGATGCCGGTCTGCACCATGCGCACGGCAAACAGCAGCAGCATGGTGGCGCCGGCGAGGTGGATCAGAAAGGCGATCGTGGCCATGAAGGCTCCGCTCGTTGACATGCGCCCCGGGGGGGCGGAGCGCACGTTTCCTACGAGCTTTCGGGCCGCAGGACCAGCCCGAAAGGCAGGAAGGGATCAGCCGTAGCGATAGGGCCGCCCGGCCTTGGCCATGACCCCATTGTATTCCTTGATCTTGGCCACGACTTTCGCCTTGGTCTCGGATTCGGCGGCGATTTCGTCCCAGAATTCGAGAGCGGCGGCCTCGACCTGGGCCCATTCCTCGTCGGGGATCGAGGTGAGTTTCATCTTCGTGCCATTGACCCGGAGCGCCGCTTCGCCGCCCCAGTACCACCACTGGCGGTAGTAGTGGGAGGCATCCATCACCGCCTTCAGCGCTTCCTTCAGATGCTCGGGCAACTCGTTCCAGCGCTCCTGATTGGCGAAGAAGTGACCGATCCAGGCGCCGGAGATGTTGTTGGTCAGGAAGTAGTCGGTGACATCGGCCCAGCCCACGGTGTAATCCTCGGTGATGCCCGACCAGGCGATGCCGTCAAGCTCGCCGGTCTGCATGGCCACTTCCACGTCTTCCCAGGGCAGGGTCACCGGGATCACGCCGAAGCGGCTGAGGAAGCGCCCGGCGGTGGGGAAGGTAAAGACCCGCTTGCCCTTCAGGTCGGCCAGCGAATTGATCGGCTCGCGCGTGGCGAAGTGGCACGGATCCCAGGAGCCGGCGGAGATATGCTGCACGCCGACCTTGGCGTATTCTTCCTTCCAGATCTCGTCGAGGCCGTACTGGTTGAACAGCACCGGCACGTCGAGCGAGTAGCGCAGGGCGAAGGGGAAATAGCCGCCGAAGACCGTCACCTCGGTGGGGCTGGCCATGGAATCGTCGTCGGACTGCACCGCGTCGATCGTGCCCTTCTGCATGGCACGGAACAGCTCGCCCGTGGGCACCAGCTGGTCGGCGAAGAACAGTTCGATCTCCATCTCGTCGCCGGCGATCTTGTTGAACTGGTCGATGGCCGGCTTGATCACATGTTCGGCGAGCGCCGGGCCGGCATAGGTCTGCATCCGCCACCTGATCTTGGATTGCGCAATGGCCGGCGCGGCCAGGGGGGCGGCCAGCGCCCCGGCGCCGGCGGCGGTAAGAAACTTGCGTCTTGTCGTCATCTCTTCTCTCCTTGCTTGGTTTCGCTCCGTTGGCCGGAGTCTCGATTCATTTCCCGTTGCTCGTGTCATCCGCATGTCGCCCGCATGTCGCCCGCACCTGCATGCCATCTTCCGTATCCGTATAGCACGGGTCAGTTCCCGTATATCAGATGCGGCAGCCACAGGGCGATCTGGGGAAACACCATGATCAGGGTCAGCGCCAGTACCATCACCGCCACGAAGGGCCAGATCGAGGCGTAGATGTCGCGCATGGATATTTCCGGTGGCGCCATGGCGCGCATCAGGAACAGGTTGTAGCCAAACGGCGGGGTCATGTAGGCGATCTGGGTGGTGATCGTGTAGAGTACCCCGTACCAGATCAGGTCGAAGCCCAGCGCGCGCACCAGCGGGATATAGAGCGGCGCGACGATCACCAGCATGGCGGTGTCGTCGAGGAAGGTGCCCATCACCAGGAAGCTCAGCTGCATCAGCACCAGGATCATCCAGGGCTCCAGCCCCAGCTTCTCGGTGAACAGGCTCTCGATCGCCCTGACCGCGCCGAGCCCGTCGAACACCGCTCCGAAGCCCATGGCGGCGACGATGATCCACATGAACATGCAGGAAATCGCCAGCGTGTTACGCACCGAGGTCTCGAACACCTCGCGCGTCATCCGCCCCTTGAGCACGGCGGCGCCAAAGGCGGTCATGGCGCCGATGGCCGAGCTTTCGGTGAGCGAGGTCCAGCCCTTGACGAAGGGAAACATCATCGCGAAGAAGATCGCCAGCGGCAGGAGGCCGGCGCGCAGCAGGCGCAGTTTCTCGCTGATCGGGATCGCGGCGCGCTCCTCTTCGGACAGCGCCGGGCCGAGCGCCGGATTCATGCGGCAGCGCAGCCAGATATAGAGCATGAACATGCCCGCCATCATCAGCCCCGGAATGATCCCCGCGAGCCACAGCTGACCCACCGGCTGGCGCGCGATCATGGCATAGAGCACCAGCACCACCGAGGGCGGCACCAGGATGCCCAGGGATGAACCCGCCTGGATGACCCCGGTGATCATGCGCTTGTCATAGCCGCGCTTGAGCAGTTCCGGCAGCGCGATGGTGGCGCCGATGGCCATGCCCGCGACGCTGAGCCCGTTCATGGCGCTGATCAGCACCATCAGCCCGATCGTGCCGATCGCAAGCCCGCCGGGCGTGCCGCCCATCCAGACATGGAACATGCGGTAGAGGTCGTCGGCGATCTTCGATTCGCTCAGCACATAGCCCATGAAGATGAACATCGGCAGGGTCAGCAGCGGATACCACTTCATCAGCTTCATCACCGCCGAAAAGGGGATGTCCGAGCCGCCCACGCCCCAGAGCATCAGCGCCGCCAGCGCCGCCACCCCGCCGATGGCGCCGAATACCCGCTGGCCGGTGAGCAGCATCAGCATTATCACCGAGAACATGAAGAGGGCGATCATCTCGTAGGACATCAGCGCGCCTCCCCGCCGTCATGGCCGGCTTTCACCACCCCCGCTTCGGTGCCGGAGCCCAGCGGCACCGCATGGCCACGCTCGTCGATCATCGCCGGGGAGTTCGTCCTGAGGTCGATGCCGCGGATCATGGCGAGATCCTTGAGCCATTCGGAGACCGCCTGCAGCAGCATCAGAAAAATGCCGATGGTGGCGATCACCTTGACCGGCCACAGATAGGGCCGCCAGGCGGTGGGCGAGCGCTCGATGAAGCCCAGATGCTCCCTTGCCCCTTCCCAGCCGCCGGTCAGGAAGCCTGCGATCAGGTCGCGAAAGAACAGGAACGGCTCATCGCCGAAATGGCCCAGCGCATAGGCGGTGGAACTGACCGCGCCGCGAAACAGCACCGCGAGGTAGAAGATCAGGAACCAGATGGTGAAGAAATCCACCCAGGCCTTGCGCCGCGGGCTCCAGTTGCCATAGAA
>JALTZY010000203.1 GCA_027045905.1 Paracoccaceae bacterium | reverse complement strand
CCGGCCCTGATCGGCCATCCAGAAGATCACCTCGTCCACGGCGCTATCCGGGTAGGCTTCGCCCATCGCCGCGCGGGTGGCCCTGGCGATCTTGACGGCGAGGTCGATCGAGGTTTCGTCCACCAGCTGCAGCGGGCCGACCGGGAAGCCGAGCATCCTGGCCGCATGCTCCACCAGCGCCGGCTCCACGCCCTCGCCGACCATGCGGATGCCTTCGTTAAGGTAAGGGATGATGCAGCGGTTGGCATAGAAGAAGCGGGCGTCGTTGACCACGATCGGGGTCTTGCGGATCTGGCGGGCGAAATCGAGCGCCTTGGCCACGGCGCGCGCGCCGGTGGCTTTTCCCTTGATGATCTCGACCAGCGCCATCTTCTCGACCGGGGAGAAGAAATGGATGCCGATGAACTGCTCGGGGCGCTGGCTCGCGCGGGCAAGCTCGGTGATCGGGAGCGTCGAGGTATTGGTGGCGAAGATGCAGTCTTCGCCCAGCACCGCTTCGGCCTTGGCGGTGACTTCGGCCTTGACGGCGGGGTCCTCGAACACCGCTTCCACGATCAGGTCTGAGCCCGCAAGCTGGGCGTAATCGGTGGTGGCGGTGATGCGCGAGAGCACCGCTTGCTTCTTCTCCTCGGTGGCCTTGCCGCGGGCGATGCCCTTGTCCATGTAGCGCTCCGTATAAGCCTTGCCGCGCTCGGCGGCCTCCTGGCTCTGGTCGATCAGCACCACCTCGATCCCGGCCATGGCCGAGACCAGCGCGATGCCCGCGCCCATCATGCCGGCGCCGAGCACGCCGAGCTTTTGCACCCGCTGATCCGGCACGCCCTCGGGGCGCAGGGCGCCCTTTTCCAGCGCCTGCTTGTTGAGGAAAAGCGAGCGGATCATGGCCGAGGAGGAGGGGTCCATGATGACCTTGACGAACCAGCGCGCTTCGACTTTCAGCGCCGTGTCAAAGGGCACCAGCGCGCCTTCATAGGCCGCCGCCAGCAGCGCCTTGGCGGCCGGGTAAACCCCCTGCGTCTTGCCGAGGATCATGGCATTGGCGCCGACAAAGGTCTGAAAACCGGCAGGCGTATAGGGCGCGCCGCCGGGCATCTTGTAGCCCTTCTGGTCCCACGGCTTGACGATATCGGCATCGGTGGCGCTGAGCACCCATTCTTTCGCCCGCTCGAGAAGCTCGCCCGCCGGCACCACCTCGTCCACCAGCCCGGCCTCAGCGGCCCTGGCCGGGGCGAGCGCCTTGCCTTCGAGCAGGAAGGGGGCCGCGGCCATGGCGCCCATCTTGCGCACCAGCCGCGTGGTGCCGCCGCCGCCGGGGAAGATGCCGACCATGATCTCCGGCAGGCCGATTTTGGCTTTCGGATTGTCGGCGGCAAAGATCCGGTGGCAGGCAAGCGGCAGCTCGAGCCCGATTCCCATCGCGGTGCCGGGGAGCGCGGCGGCGACGGGCTTGCCGCCCTTGTTGGTCTTCGCATCCATCCCGGCGCGCTCGATCTTGCGCAGGATGCCATGCATGTGCATCACCGCCTCAAACATCTCTCCGGCCGGGTCGCCCTCGGCCCGTTCGCGGATCCGCGCCAGCACGTTCAGGTCCATGCCGCCGGCAAAGCTGTCTTTCCCGGAAGTCAGCACCACACCCTTCACCGCCTCGTCGGCAAAGGCCTTGTCAAACAGCGCGTTGAGTTCGTCAAAGGCCTCGAAGCTCATCACGTTCATGGACTTGCCGGGACAGTCCCAGGTGATCACGGCGACGCCATCGGCGCCGGTTTCATAGGTAAAATCGCTCATCTCTTTTCTCCTTGGCCTGCCTTACACGCGCTCGATGATGGTGCCGACGCCCATGCCCGAGCCGATGCACAGCGTCGCCAGCCCGGTCTCGAGGTCGCGCCGCTCAAGCTCGTCAAGCAGGGTCGAAAGGATCACCGCCCCGGTCGCCCCGAGCGGGTGGCCCATGGCGATCGCGCCGCCATTGACATTGACCTTGTCCATGTCGGCATCGAAATATTGCTGGAAGCGCAGCACCACCGAGGCAAAGGCCTCGTTGACCTCGAAAAGGTCGACATCGCCGAACTCCATGCCAGCCGCCTTCAGCACCCGCTCGGTGGCGGGCACCGGGCCGGTCAGCATGATGGTCGGGTCCGTGCCCACCCGCGAGGTGGCGCGAAAGCGCGCGCGCGGCTTCAGCCCGTGGCGCTCGCCAAATGCCTTGTTGCCGATCAGCATCGCCGCGGTGCCATCGGCAATGCCCGAGGAATTGCCGGCGTGATGCACATGGTTGATGCGCTCAAGCTCCGGGTATTTCAAGAGCGCCACCGCGTCAAAGCCCGGCATCTGCTCGCCCAGCGCCTTGAAGGAGGGGTTGAGCCCGGCCAGCGCCTGCATGTCGGTTTCGCGGATCATCTCGTCCTGCTCGAGGATCGGCAGGCCGTTCTGGTCGGTGACGGTGAAGATGGTGCGGTCAAACCGGCCATCGGCGCGCGCTTCGGCGGCGCGCTTCTGGCTCTCGACCGCCAGCGCATCGCAATCGTCGCGCGAAAAGCCATACTTTGTGGCGATGATGTCGGCAGAAATGCCCTGCGGCACGAAATAGGCCTTCATCGCAAGCGTCGGATCGGCGGCAATGGCGCCGCCATCGCTGCCCATGGGCACCCGGCTCATGCTCTCGACACCGCCGGCGATATAGGCGTCACCCGCCCCGCCGCGCACCTGGTTGGCGGCCATATTTACGGCCTCGAGCGCCGAGGCGCAGAAGCGGTTGATCGACACGCCCGGGATCGATTCGTCGAGATCCGAGTAAAGCACCGCCGAGCGGGCCAGACACGCGCCCTGCTCGCCGACCTGGGTGACATTGCCCCAGATCACATCCTCGACCGCATGGCCATCGAGATTGTTGCGCTCCTTCAGCGCATTGAGCGCCAGAGCGGAAAGGCGCACGGCGGGCACTTCGTGCAGGCTGCCGTCCTTCTTGCCCTTGCCGCGCGGGGAGCGCACGGCGTCGTAGATATAGGCTTCGTTCATGGTCTTCTCCTCGTCAGGATTCAGGCGCGGTCAGCGGGGCTGCCGGGCATCAGGTCATAGGGATGCTTCCAGCCGGGGGTGGCGGCGATGCGCTCGAGCCAGGCGTCGATATGGGGCCAGTCGGCGCGCGCAAAGCCGAAGGGCTCGGGGTAATAGAGATAGCCGCAGCAGGAAAGATCGGCGATGCTGAGCCGCTCGCCGACAAGGAAATCCCTGTCGGCAAGCGCGTTGTCAAGCACCATGTAGGCGGTCTTGAGCCGGGCCTGGGTGAAGGCGATCACCTCGCCCGGGCGCTTGTCCTCGGGCATGAAATTCATCAGGAAACGGGTCATGCCGGCGGGAGAGGAAAGCTTGTGATTGTCCCAGAACTGCCAGCGCAGGATCTTGCGCCGCTCCTCGGCCGAGCGCCCGCCGAGCTTGCCGGACTTGGAAGATACGTAATCCTGGATCACCGCCGACTGGCTCAGCACGATGTCGCCATCCACCATCACCGGCACCTCGCCCATGGAATTGAGCGCGAGGAACTCGGGCGTCTTGGTGCCGCCATTGAAGAAATCCACATGGACCGGCTCCCAGTCGAGCCCGGAAAGCTCAAGCGCGAGCGCCGCCTTGTAGGCATTGCCGCTTTCGCCGAAACAGTGGAGCCTGATGGTCATGGTCCGGTCCCTCGTGTTGAGGGGAGACCGGGGGTTTCACACCCCCGGACCCCCGTGGAGTATTTGACGAAAGATGAAAGGGGGCGCGCAATCGGCCTTTCATCTTTCCCCAAATACTCCCGCCGGAGGCTCCCCAAACTGGCCGCTTGTCCTGCCGTCATCTCTTGCGCGCCTCCAGTTCGGAATTGAACAGGCGCAGCCGGTGGGTGAGGCGCTCGCTGTCGGTCACGCTGTCGAAATGCTCGAACAGGAAGGAAAGCGCCTCGCCCTCGTCCAGCCCCGCCTCGTGGGCAAAGCGCCTGAGCCGGCGGTAGCCGTCTTCGGTCATGGCCACCGGGAAGCGGCGGGTGAGGCGGAAGCGTTTGGGCATCGGGTCTCCTCAGAACTCCTCGGGTTCGAGCGCCATCACCGGATCGGCGCCCGAAAGGATGCGGGCGAGGTGCATCCGGGTGGCGGGCAGCTGGCGTGCCGCATAATAGCGCGCGGTGGCGAGCTTTGTCTTGTAAAACGCCGCGTCAGACGTGCCGGCCGCGAGCGCCGCGCTGGCCACGGCCCCCATGCGCGCCCACATGTAGCCCAGCGCCACATGGCCGAACAGGTGCAGAAAGTCGGTGGAGCCCGCCAGCGCCGCGTTGGGGTTCTTCATGCCGTTTTCCATGAAGAACATGACCGCCGCCTGCAAATCCTTGGAGGCGGCCTTGAGCGGGTCGAGCAGGCTTTCCTGCAGCGCCGGGTCGTCTTCGTGGGCCTTGATGAAGCCCTTGACCATCTCGAAGAAGCCCATCATCGGCTTGCCGCCCTGGGCGGCGAGCTTGCGGCCCACGAGGTCGAGCGCCTGCACGCCGTTGGCGCCTTCGTAGATCATGGTGATGCGCGCGTCGCGCACATACTGGCTCATCGGGTGCTCTTCGATATAGCCGTGCCCGCCGAAGATCTGCTGGGCCTGAACGCAGGATTCGAAGCCCTTGTCGGTCTGGAAGCCCTTGATGACCGGGGTCAGCAGCGAGATCAGCCCGTGGGCCTCCTGGTCGCCGGTGCGGCTGGCGCGGTCGATCAGCTGCGCGCCCCAGAAGGTGAGCGCGCGCGCGCCCTCGATGAAGCTCTTCTGGTCCATCAGCATCCGGCGCACATCCGGGTGCACGATCAGCGGGTCGGCCGGGCCGTCCGGGTTCGCGGGGCCGGTGACCGCGCGCCCCTGCAGGCGCTCGAGCGCATAGGCGCGCGCGGCCTGATAGGCGGCCTCGGCCAGCGCGTAGCCCTGCAGGCCGACGCCGATGCGCGCTTCGTTCATCATCGTGAACATGGCCTTGAGCCCCTTGTTCTCCTCGCCCAGCAGCGTGCCCACCGCGCCGTCGAAATTCATCACGCAGGTGGCGCTGCCGTGAATCCCCATCTTTTCCTCGAGCGCGCCGACGCTCACGCCGTTGGCATCGCCCGGCCGGCCGTCCTCGCCGATCCGGTATTTGGGCACGATGAAGAGCGAGATGCCCTTCGTTCCCGCCGGCGCGCCGGGGATGCGGGCGAGCACGAGATGGATCACGTTTTCGGCGAGGTCGTTGTCGCCCGCCGAGATGAATATCTTGGTGCCGGTGATCCTGTAGGTGCCGTCGCCCTGCGGCTCGGCTTTGGTGCGCAACAGGCCCAGATCGGTGCCGCAATGGGGCTCGGTGAGGTTCATGGTGCCGGTCCATTCGCAGCTGACCATCTTCGCCAGGTAGGTGGCCTTCTGCTCCTCGCTGCCATGGGCGCGGATGGTCGAATAGGCGGCATGGGTCAGCCCCTGGTACATGTTGAAGGACATGTTGGAACTCACCCACATTTCGCCCACCGCGGTGCCGAGCAGGTAGGGCATCCCCTGGCCGCCATATTCCGGGTCGCAGTCAAGGCCGGTCCAGCCGCCCTGGCGCATCTGCTCGAAAGCCGCCCCGAAGCCCGTGGGGGTGCGTACGGTGCCGTCTTCGAGCCGGCAGCCCTCGCGGTCGCCCGTGCGGTTGAGCGGTGCGAGCACGTCGCGGGCGAGCTTGCCGGCCTCGTCGAGCACCGCGGCGGTGAAGTCCGGGCTCATCTCCTCGTAGCCGGGGATGTCGGTCTTGTCGGCTTCGAGCACCTCGTTGAGCAGGAAGGCCATGTCGCGGGCGGGCGGGGTGTAGGTGGTCATGTCTGTCTCCGGTTGGCGGATGGGGTCATTTTGCAGGGTTGCGGGCTTCGAGTTCGGCGAGCTTTCGCGCGCCCCATTCGAGCTGTTCGGTGAGGTCGGCAATGGCCGCGTCAAGCTCATCGCGCTTGGCCTTGAGGTTGGCGAGGTGGCGCTGGCCAAGCTCGTAGGTGGCACGCAGTTGGGTCTTCTGCTGGTCGCCCATGTCGTAGAGGTCCAGAAGCTGGCGGATCTCCTCGAGCGAGAAGCCGAAGCGCTTGCCTTGCAGGATCAGCTTCAGCCGGGCGCGGTCGCGGCGGGTGAACAGGCGCTTCTGTCCCTCGCGAATCGGGGCGAGAAGCTCCTTGGCCTCGTAAAAGCGAAGCGTGCGGGCGGTGACGCCGTAGGTCTCGACCATTTCGCGGATGGTCATCAGGGAGTCGGGCGCCGGGCTTTCGGACTTTTCGGGGTCAGGCGTCGGGCTTTTCGGCATCGGCAATGATGAGTCGGGCATCGGGGGCTCCGGTCGTGATCTGCCGGCCCTGTCTGCCACAAGCTTACGTTTACGTCAAGGTAACGTTGCGTCACGAAACGGTGCGCCGCAAGGCGCGCCCCACCGGATCGCCTGCGACCCGGTTCGCGCCCGGCCCCGCCCCCCGAGCGGGCGCGATCAGGTCGCACGGGTTCATGTGCCTGCAGGGGATGCGGCCTTCGATCGGCAGGCAGGACTGCCCGGCGCCCACCCCGGGGCCGGGCGCGAACCTCCGGCGCGAAATTCGTCAGCTTCAGGCCAGGGTGGCGGCGGTCTGGTCGCGCAGCTTGCGCAGGTCGGCCAGCGCCTCTTCCAGCTCGGCCTTGCGCTCCTCGAGCGCCTTGATCTGCCGGTCGGCCATCTCGACCCAGGCCCGCATCTGCGCCTCGGTGCCCTTTTCGTCGTAGATCAGCAGCCACTGGCGCAGCTCCTCGAGCGAGAAGCCGAAGCGCCGGCCGCGCCGGATCAGGGTCATGCGCGCCACTTCGCGCGGCGTGTAGAAGCGCGCGCGCCCCTCGCGCTCGGGCGAGAGCAGCTCGATATATTCGTAATAGCGCAGGGTGCGAGGGGTGACGTCGAACTTCTCGCACATCTCCTTGAATGTCAGCCGTTCGTCTGCCATTGCTCCGGTCCGCGTTGCTTGCGGTGGCAAGGTAGCCACGAAAGCGGCCGCTTGCAAACCCCTTGCCGTCGGGCGCGCCATGGGCGAGAAGCAGGGAAAGGGGGAAGCCGATGCAAAAGCCGAGCCAGCAGGAAAAGACCGCCATCGCCCGGGCCTTCACCGAGGCGCTGCCCCATTGCCGGGCGCTGGGCATGGAGATGCTCTCGGTGGGCGAGGGCGAGGCGGCGATCGCGATGGATTACGACCCGCGCTTCGTGGGCGACCCGAAGACCGGGGTGATCCATGGCGGCGCGGTTTCGGCGCTGATGGATACCTGCTGCGGGGCGGCGGTGATGAGCCATCCGCGCGCGCCCTCCATCACCGCCACGATCGACCTGCGCATCGACTACATGCGCCCGGCAACCCCCGGCCAGAAGATCGTCGCGCGCGCCACCTGCTACAATGTCACCCGCTCGGTCGCCTTCGTGCGCGCGGTGGCCACCGACGAAGACGAAAGCCGTCCCGTCGCCACCGCCACCGGCACCTTTACCGCCGACCACGCGCTGGCGGCCCGGCACGGGGAGGAGAAGCCATGAGTAGGCGACCGGAGCCCGTGCAGGTGGTCAAGGAGCGGCGCGACGCGGCGCTGGCGGCGCTGGCGGGCTCGATCCCCTATGCGGGCTTTCTCGGCATCCGATTCGAGCGGATGGGCGACGAGCTCACCGCGCTGCTGCCCTATGACGAAAAGCTGATCGGCAACCCGGTGCTCCCGGCCCTGCATGGGGGCGTGACGGCGGCCTTTCTCGAGGTGACGGCGATCGTCGGCCTCGCCTGGACGCATCTGTGGGAAGAGATCGAGAGCGGGCGCATCGACGCGCGCCATCTTGGCGCCGAGAACCTGCCGGCCCTGCCCAGGACCATCGACTTCACCGTGGACTACCTGCGCTCGGGGCTTCCGCGCGATGCCTATGCGCGCGCCACCATCACCCGCTCGGGGCGGCGCTATGCCAGCGTACGGGTCGAGGCCTGGCAGGACAACCGCGCCCGCCCCCATGCCCAGGCGGTGGGCCATTTCCTGATGCCGGCGCGCGAGGGGCGCAAAGCCCCCTGATGTCGGAATAGTGCAAGAATATGGCCCGCCTGCCCCATAAAAGGGTTGTCAGTATCGCGATCCCGATAGTCCTGTCCAACGCCACCGTGCCGATCCTGGGCGCGGTGGATACCGGCGTGGTGGGCCAGCTTGGCGAGGCGGCGCCGATCGGCGCGGTGGGGATCGGGGCGGTGATCCTCTCGGTGCTCTACTGGTTCTTCGGCTTTCTGCGCATGGGCACGACCGGGCTCACGAGCCAGGCGCTCGGGGCGGGAGACGGGCGCGAGGTCACCGCGCTGCTGATGCGCGCGCTGCTGATCGGGGCCGCCGCAGGCGCGCTGCTGATCGCTGCCCAGCACATGCTCTTTGCCGGCGCCTTCCTGCTCTCGCCGGCAAGCGGCGAGGTCGAGGCCATGGCGCGCGCCTATATGCGCATCCGCATCTGGTCGGCGCCTGCGGCAATCGCCCTTTACGGCATTACCGGCTGGCTGATCGCCCAGGAGCGCACCCGCGCGATAATGGCGCTGCAGATCTGGATGAACGGGCTCAACATCCTGCTCGACCTGTGGTTCGTGCTCGGGCTCGGCTGGGGCGTGGAGGGGGTGGCGCTGGCCACCTTCCTGGCCGAATGGAGCGGGCTGGCGCTGGGGCTTGCCCTGTGCCGCGCGGCCTTTGCCGGGCGGGGCTGGCGCGACCGGGCGCGCATCTTCGAGCGCGCGCGGCTCGTGCACATGGCGCGGGTGAACCGTGACATCCTGCTGCGCTCGCTGATGCTGCAGGCGATCTTCACCTCGTTCCTGTTTCTTGGCGCGGGCTTTGGCGATGTGAGGCTGGCGGCCAACCAGGTGCTGCTGCAATTTCTCGAAATCACCGCCTATGCGCTGGACGGCTTTGCCTTTGCCGCTGAAGCGCTGGTGGGCCAGGCGCTGGGGGCGCGCGACCGGGCCGGGCTGCGCCGGGCGGTGCTGCTGTCCTCGGCCTGGGGGCTGGCGGTCTGCGTGGCGATGGCGGCAGGTTTCGCGCTGGCGGGCGGGGCGCTGATCGACCTGATGACCACCGCGCCGGAGGTGCGCGCCGAGGCGCGGGCCTACCTGCCGTGGATGGTCGCCTCGCCCCTCCTCGGCGTCGGTGCCTGGATGCTCGACGGGGTGTTCATCGGCGCGACCCGCACCCGCGACATGCGCAACATGATGGCGCTCTCGGCGCTGATCTACCTGGGCGCGGTGCTGGCGCTGGTGCCGATGATGGGCAATCACGGACTCTGGGCGGCACTGCTGATCTCCTTTGTCGCCCGTGGCGCGACGCTTGCCGCCCGCTACCCGGCCCTGGAGCGCGCTGCAGGGTGAGGCGCGGGGCGATTTTCCGCGAAAAATCGGCGCGGGCCTCAGACCAGCTCCAGTACCCGCTCCGGCGGACGGCCCAGCCGGGCATCGCTGCCACGTATGGCTATCGGTCGCTCGATCAGGCGCGGATGCTCGGCCATGGCGCGGATCAGCACCTCGCCCTCTGCATCGCGTTTCAGGCCAAGCTCGCGAAACAGCTTTTCCTTGGTGCGCACGATCCCGATCGGCTCAACGCCGAGCATCGCCAGCACCGCGCGGATCTCTGCCTCGCTCGGCGCGTCCTCCAGATATTTGCGAATCTTTACCTCCGCTCCGGCCTCCTCCAGCATCTTCAGCGCCTTGCGCGAGGTCGAGCAGCGGGGATTGTGCCACAGGGTGATCGTCATGCGTATTCCTCCGTTCCGGTTCCGACGGCATCGGCGACGCTCTCATATCCGTCGCGTGCCAGCAAGTCATCGAGCCCGCGGGCGATCTCGCCCACCAGCGACAGCCCACCATATACGAGCGCGGTATAAAGCTGAATGGCCGAGGCGCCGGCGCGGATCTTGGCATAGGCATCGGCCGCGCTGGAGACCCCGCCGACGCCGATCAGCGGCAGCTTGCCGCCGGTCAGGCGCGAAAGCCGGGCCAGCACGCGGGTAGACTTTTCGAACAATGGCGCGCCGGAGAGCCCCCCTTTTTCGTGCGAATTTACACTTTTCAAACCTTCGCGCGCCAAGGTGGTATTGGTGGCGATCACCGCATCGGCCGCGGATTCGACCAGCACCGCAGCCATTTCCGCAAGCGCGCCCGCCTCCAGGTCCGGCGCGATCTTGACGAAGAGCGGGATCGGCCGGGGCAGGGTGTCGCGTATCTCCGCCACCCGTGCGATCAGGGCTGCCAGCGCTTCGGCCCCCTGCAGGTCGCGCAGGCCGGCGGTGTTGGGCGACGAAACATTGATGGTGGCGAAATCCACATGCGGCCCGCAGGCCTCGAGCACCTGCGCATAATCGCGCGCGCGATCGGCGCTGTTCTTGTTGGCGCCAAGGTTGAGCCCCACCGGCACCGTACCGCGTGGGCGGCGGGAAAGGCGCGCGCGCGCCGCCTCCATGCCGGCATTGTTGAAGCCGAAACGGTTGATCACCGCGCGATCCTCGGGTAGGCGGAACAGGCGCGGCCTGGCATTGCCCGGCTGGGCGCGCGGGGTCACCGCCCCGCATTCGACAAAGCCGAAGCCCGCCCGCCCCAGCGCCCCGAGCGCCACGCAATCCTTGTCATAGCCCGCGGCAAGCCCCAGCGGATTGGGCAGGCTGAGGCCGCAGAGACCGGTGGCAAGGCGCGGCGAAGTCACCGGGCCGGGCAGGGGCACGAGCCCGCTTTTCAATGCCATCAGCGAAAGCCCGTGCGCGCGCTCGGGCTCCAGCCGGTGCAGCAGGCCGAGGCCGAGGCGCTCGAGCGCCTTCATGCCGGCAGATCCGGGAAGACATGCGCCCCGTCCACCAGCGGCAGCGCCCGCGCCCAGACCACCGCCGCGCGCGGCAGCGGCGCGTAAAGATGCGGAAAATCGGCGCCGCCGCGCGATTTCTCCCATTTTACCGGCACCGGCAGGCTGTCGGTTTCCACTGCTGCGAGCACCAGCCCCTTCTCCCCGGCGAAATGGCGCCGGGCGGTCTCGGCTACCTGCGCGGCGGTGGAGAAATGGATGAACCCGTCGGCCAGATCGACCGGCGCGCCCGCGCTCTCGCCCCGCGCTTCGAGCTCGGCCCATTCCGGGGCGCGGAAAATCTTGTAGATCAGCATGGCCGCCTCATGCCCGCTCGCCCCCCGATGGTCAAGCCCCGCCCGGCCGGCCACCCATTACATGCTTTGACTCTCCGGGCAAAAACGGCAAACATGATCGGATCAAGAACAGAGAGGATGTTTCATGAAAAAACCCGTACGCGCTTTTGCTTCCGCGCTTCTGGCTTCGGGCATGGCGCTCGGCGCAATGACGCCGCTGACCGCCCAGGAAGCCCAGGAGATCAGGCTGACCATTCTCGGAGTCGGTGATATCTACAATTTCGCCGATAACCGCGGCCGCGGCGGCGTGGCCCGCCTCAATGCCGTGGCCAGGGCCGAGCGTGCCGCCAATCCGAACACGATCTACGTCTTTGACGGCGACATGTTGTCGCCCTCGATCCTGTCCGGTTTCGACCACGGGCAGAACATGATCGACCTGACCAGCATGGTACCCTTCGACATCGCCGTGCCGGGCAATCACGAGTTCGACTTCGGGGTCGAGAATTTCCTCGAAAAGATGGCGGCCAGCGCCTATCCCTGGGCCGCGATCAACATCACCAATGGCGACGGCAGCCCGGTCGAGGGGCTGGGCGGCGTGGTCATGCGCGACATCGAAGGGCTGAAGGTCGCCCTGATCCCGGTGGCTCAGGACACCACGCCGGAAGTGTCGTCTTCGGGCGATCTGCAATTCGCGGATACCGTGGACAGCGCGATTGCCGCGGCCGAACAGGCCGAGGCGGATGGGGCGGAATTCATCATCGCCGTGGTCCAGACCGATCGCTCCAATGATGACGAACTGATCTCCTCGGGCGCCTTTGACGTGATCATCTCCGGCGACGATCACTCCTACGGCACCTATTACGACGGGCGCACGGCCTATGTGGAGACCTCGATCGACGGCGAATTCCTGTCGCCGGTGGATATCACCGTGACCGTCAAGACCCGTGACGATGGCAGCCGCAAGATCCGCTGGGTGCCCAATTTCCGCTTCATCGACACCGCCACGGTCGAGCCGGACCCGGAGACCCAAGCCCGGGTCGATGCCTATCAGGCCAAGCTCGACGAGAGCCTGAACGTGGCGCTGGGCGCCACCGAAGGCGCGCTCGACAGCCGCCGCAACGTGGTGCGCGGAGAAGAGAGCGCCATGGGCAACCTGATCGCCGACGCGATACGCTGGGCGACCGGGGCGGATGTGGCGATCGCCAATGGCGGGGGCATCCGCGGCGACCGGGTCTATGAGGCGGGCACCGTGCTGACCCGGCGCGATATCCTTACCGAACTGCCCTTCGGCAATTCGACCGTGGTCACCGAACTGCCCGGCAGCCAGATCCTGGCCGCGATCGAAAACGGCGTGAGCCAGGTCGAGCGCGGCTCCGGGCGCTTCCCGCAGGTTTCGGGCATGAGCTATGTCTATGATCCGACCGCCGAGCCGGGCGCGCGCGTGCAGTCGCTGCTGATCGGCGGCGAGCCGGTGGATCCGGACAAGCTCTATACGGTGGCGACCAACAATTACATCCTCGCCGGTGGCGACGGTTACGCTGCCCTTGGCGGTGGCAGGGTGCTGGTCGATGCGGGCAATGGCAACCTGATGGCCAATGACGTGATGAATTACATCGAGGCCATGGGGGGGGTCACCGCCAAGGTGGAAGGCCGGATCAGGACGGTCGGTGAGTAACCGTCGCTGAAAAGGGGCCGCCTCGCCGGTGCCGGGGCGGCCTGCCGGGGCGTTGTCTCCCGGAACTCGGGACAACCGGGGGCCAGCCTCCCGGACCGCAACTATTGCCGGGGGGCGCTGCCCCCCGGCCCCCCGGGATATTTCCGGCAAGAGGAAGAGTATCCTGGCTGCCGGGTGGGTGGTCTGGCAGGCGGGCAGCGGCTTTTCGTCCTGCTGTCGGGGGCTGATCGGGGTGAGCAGGCATGCAGAAACATGCACGCAATCATCTGGCCGCGATATTGGCGCGCGCGGCCGGGGAGGCGCCGGAGGCGCTGTTTCTGGAAGATGTGGCGAGCGGGACGCGGCTGAGCCACGGGGCGCTCTGGCAGGGGGCCGGGCGGATGGCGGCGGCGCTGGTGCGCGCCGGGGTCGGGCCGGGGGATCGGGTCGCGGTGCAGGCGGA
>JALTZY010000202.1 GCA_027045905.1 Paracoccaceae bacterium | reverse complement strand
CGATGAAGGAATACATGGACGAAGCCGCCTACAAGGCCTTCATCTGCTGAGGCCGGCACCGCGCTCCTCGCCTCCCTCATCGGTCCATGAATATCCCGGGGGAGCGCGAGGGAGCTGACCCCTCGCCCCGATTTTCGCAGAAAATCGCCCCGGCCGCCCCCGCCTGCCCGCAAATCCGCCGTCACGGAGACAGCCATGCCCTTCACCCCCACCGGCTACCCGCCCTACGACTTCGCCAACCGCCGCCATATCGGCCCCTCGCCCGCCGAAATCGCCGGGATGCTCGAAACCATCGGCGTCAGCGACCTGGATACCCTGATCGACCAGACCATCCCCGCCTCGATCCGCCAGAAGGAGCCGCTCGACTGGGGCCGCGCGCTCTCCGAGCGCGAGATGCTGCACCGGATGCGCGTCACGGCATCAAAGAACAAGGTGCTGCGCTCGCTGCTGGGTCAGGGCTATCACGGCACGGTGACGCCGCCGGTGATCCAGCGCAACATCCTCGAAAATCCCGCCTGGTACACCGCCTACACCCCCTACCAGCCCGAGATCAGCCAGGGCCGGCTGGAGGCGCTCCTGAATTACCAGACCATGGTGGCCGACCTCACCGGGCTCGAGATCGCCAATGCCTCGCTGCTCGACGAGGCCAGCGCCTGCGCCGAGGCCATGACCATGGCCCGGCGCATCGGCAAGTCGAAGGCAAGGGCGTTTTTTATCGACAAGCACTGCCACCCCCAGAACATCGCGGTGATGAAGACCCGCGCCGCGCCGCTGGGCATCGAGGTGATCGTGGGCGAGCCGGCGAGCGACCTCGACCCGGCCGCCGTCTTTGGCGCGATCTTCCAGTATCCGGGCACCCATGGAGTGGTGCGCGACTTCACCGATACCATCGCCCAGTTGCACGAACACAGGGCCGTGGGCATCGTCGCCGCCGATCCGCTGGCGCTGACCGTGCTCAAGGAGCCTGGCGCCATGGGTGCCGATATCGCCGTGGGCACGACCCAGCGCTTCGGCGTGCCGATGGGCTATGGCGGCCCCCATGCCGCCTACATGGCCACCCGCGACAAGCACAAGCGCGCCATGCCCGGGCGCATCGTCGGCGTATCTCGCGACAGCCACGGCAACCCGGCCTACCGGCTCTCGCTGCAGGCGCGCGAGCAGCATATCCGCCGC
This sequence comes from Paracoccaceae bacterium, assembly GCA_027045905.1. Taxonomy (GTDB): domain Bacteria; phylum Pseudomonadota; class Alphaproteobacteria; order Rhodobacterales; family Rhodobacteraceae; genus JAAEUB01. The sequence continues at coordinate 12,079 of JALTZY010000202.1, read as the reverse complement.
GAAAAGGCCACCTCCAATGTCTGCACCGCCCAGGCCCTGCTGGCGGTGATGGCGAGCTTCTACGCGGTGTTTCACGGCCCCGAGGGGCTCAAGGCCATCGCCCAGCGCATCCACCGCAAGACGGTGCGGCTCGCTCGCCGGCTCGAGGCCGCCGGCTTCACCGTCACCCCGCATGCCTTCTTCGACACCATCACCGTGGAGGTTGGCCCGCTGCAGCAGACCGTGCTCAGGCGCGCCGTGGAAGAGGGGATCAACCTGCGCCCGGTGGGCACGGACCGGGTCGGCATCACCCTTGACGAAGCCACCCGCGGCCCCACCATCGAGGCGGTCTGGCGCGCCTTCGGCATCGACGCGAAGGATGACGACTACACCCCCGAATACCGCCTGCCCGACGACCTCTTGCGCACCAGCGAATACCTCACCCACCCGGTCTTTCACATGAACCGGGCCGAGACCGAGATGATGCGCTACATGCGCCGGCTCGCGGACCGCGACCTTGCGCTGGACCGCGCCATGATCCCGCTGGGCTCCTGCACCATGAAGCTCAACGCGGCGGCCGAGATGATGCCGATCACCTGGCGCGAATTCGCCATGCTGCACCCGATGGCGCCGGCCGATCAGACCGAGGGTTACCGGGAGCTGATCGACGATCTCGCCGACAAGCTCTGCCGGATCACCGGCTACGACGCCATGTCGATGCAGCCCAATTCCGGCGCCCAGGGCGAATATGCCGGCCTGATGACCATCCGCCGCTACCATCAGTCGCGCGGCGAGGGGCACCGCGACATCTGCCTGATCCCCACTTCCGCCCACGGCACCAACCCGGCCAGCGCGCAGATGGCGGGGATGAAGGTGGTGGTGGTGAAATCGGCCGAAAACGGCGATATCGACCTCGCCGATTTCCGTGCAAAGGCCGAGGCCGCGGGCGACAGCCTCGCCGCCTGCATGATCACCTATCCTTCGACCCACGGCGTCTTTGAGGAAGGCGTGCGCGAGATCTGCGAGATCGTGCACGAGCATGGCGGGCAGGTCTATATCGACGGCGCCAATCTCAACGCCATGGTGGGGCTGGTGAAGCTCGGCGAGATCGGCGGCGACGTGAGCCACCTGAACCTGCACAAGACCTTCGCCATCCCCCATGGCGGCGGCGGTCCCGGCATGGGGCCGATCGGGGTCAAGGCGCATCTGGCGCCGTTCCTGCCCGCCGATCCGTTCAGCGGCGAGGAAGGCGCGGTGGGCGCCGCCCCCTTCGGCTCGGCCTCGATCCTGCCGATCTCCTGGGCCTATCTGCTGCTGATGGGCGGCGAGGGGCTCACCCAGGCCAGCAAGGTCGCGATCCTCAGCGCCAATTACATCGCCGCCCGGCTCAGGGGCGCATACGAGGTGCTGTTCACCGGCCCCGGCGGGCGGGTCGCCCATGAATGCATCCTCGACACCCGCCCCTTTGCCGAAAGCGCCCATGTCAGCGTGGACGACATCGCCAAGCGGCTGATGGATGCGGGCTTCCACGCGCCGACCATGTCCTGGCCGGTGGCGGGCACGCTGATGATCGAGCCCACCGAGAGCGAGACCAGGGCCGAGCTCGACCGCTTCTGCGACGCGATGCTGGCGATCCGCGAGGAAATCGCGGCGATCGAGCGCGGCGAGATGGACGCCGGGAACAACCCGCTGAAAAACGCCCCGCACACGGTGGAGGACCTGGTGGGCGACTGGGACCGGCCCTATTCGCGCGAGGCGGGCTGCTTTCCCAAGGGCAGCTTCCGGGTGGACAAATACTGGCCTCCGGTGGGGCGGATCGACAATGTCTGGGGCGACCGCCACCTGGTCTGCACCTGCCCGCCGGTTTCGGATTACGAGGAGGGGTGAGATTTCGCGCCGGGGCGGTTCATGTGGGGGCGCCGCCCGTCGCCATGATCGCTCGAACCAATGGCGCGCCCATGGCGCCCCCCGGGAGTATTTCGGGAAAGATGAAAGGTATCCGGGGAACCGGGTATTTCGGTATTGGATTGCCGGAAATAGCTGTTACTCTGTCGCCAGGACATGCCGGGAGGGGATATGCGCGAATTTCTCGAGATAGATCTGGCGGGGCGGCAGGTGGCGGCGCGGACGGTGGAGGGCGAGGAACTGGTCCGGGCCGGGCGCTATCTGATCGCCCGGATGCTCAATGACGAGGGTGTGGCGGGGGCGGAGCCTCTGGGGCCGGACAATCCGCTGATCTTTTCCGCCGGGCCCTTTGCCGGGACCAACCTTTCCAATGCCAACCGGATCAGCGTCGGCTGCCGGAGCCCGCTTACCGGCGGCATCAAGGAGGCCAATTCCGGCGGCACCTTCGCCACCGCGCTGGGGCAGGCGCAAATCGCCGGGATGGTGCTGCGTGGCCAGGCCCCGGACTGGGTGGTGCTGCATGTGAGTGCCGAGGGTGTGCGCTTCGACGATGGCGCGCCCTATATGGGCAAGGGCGTGTTCGACACCGCCGCGGCGCTGCATTCCGCCTACGGGCAGAGCGCTTCGCTGGCGCTGATCGGGCCGGTGGCCGAATATGGCGGGCTGATGGCGGGGATTTCCTTCAGCGACGTGGAGGGGCGGCCTTCGCGGCTGGCGGCGCGCGGCGGCGTCGGCGCGGTGATGGCCTCGAAGAAGGTCAAGGCGATCGTCATCGACAAGGGCAGGATGCCGCCGCTGCGCGACATGCAGGGGGTGATGGAGGGGGTGCGGGCCTATTCGAAGGCGCTGGCCGGCGACCGCGTGATCCAGGCCTTTACCTCCACCGGCACCGCCATGGTGGCCGACCTCACCAACCATCTGGGCGCGCTGCCGGTGCGCAATTTCTCCGCCGGGTGCCTCACCGGCGAGGGCGAGGCGCTGAAGCTCGGCGGCGATTTCATCCGTGAGCAGAATGCCGCGCGCGGCGGCAAGATCAGCCATGCCTGCATGCGCGGCTGCAAGATCAAGTGCTCCAATGTCTATGCGGACGAGGCGGGCGAGGAGCTTGTCAGCCCGCTGGAATACGAGACCCTCTGTCTGATCGGCTCGAATTGCGGGCTGAGCGAGCCCGACGACGTGGCCCGGCTCAACCGGGAGGCCAACGATCTGGGCGTGGACACGATCGAGCTTGGCGCCATGATCGGGGTGCTGATGGAGGCGGGGCTGGGCGCCTTTGGCGATGCGGATTTCATGGCGCGGGTGCTGGCCGAGATGCGCGCGGGCGGCGAGGCCGGGCGGCTCTACGCCCAGGGCACGGCGCGGGTCGGGGCGCATTTCGGCGTCGCGCGGGTGCCGGTGATCAAGGGCCAGGCGATCAGCGCCTACGATCCGCGGGTGGTGGAGGTGACCGGGGTGTCGATGATGCTGAGCGCCCAGGGTGCCGACCACACGGTGGGCAACATGCCCTCCTACCGCAGCGCCGACAAGGACATCCGCACCCTGGTCGAAAAGAGCCTGGCCAAGCAGGCGAGCATCGCGCTCGCCGATTCCATCGGCCTGTGCATCTTCGGCGGCGAGGTGACGACGCAGAATCTCGACCTGCTCGCCCGCACGATGAATGCCGCCTTCGGCACCGGGATCGACGCGGACTTCCTGCGCGCCATCGGCCGCGAGACCCTGGCGCTGGAAGACGCCTTCAACCGCGCCGCCGGCTTCACCGAGGCCGATGACGAACTGCCCGCTTTCTTTCGCGAAGAGGCCCTGCCGCCGACCGGCCGCCGGGCGCGGCTCAGGGCGGAGGAGATCAACCGGTTCAAGCGCGAGATTCTGGCGGCGGAAGAGGTGGGCGGATAGCGGACGAGGCGATTTTGCCGAAAGCCGGAGGGGCTCAGCCCTTCGACCGGCTTGGCCAGAACGGGATTTTGCGCTTCAGCAGCCCGCCCAGACCCTGGCGCATCATTCGCTCGCTGATCTGCCTTTCCAGCGCCCGGTAGGTGGTATTGCCCTCGAGCAGGTCGAAAAACGCCTCGCGCGCCCATTGCGAATGCTGCATCTTGTCGCGAAACACCGCCTCGAAGGGGCGCGCATAGGCGATCCGGCGCAGGCGGATGGCATGGGTGAGCTCGCCGTGGGTGGCCCTGAGCTTCTGTCTGTAGGTCCGGGCGGCGGCGCGTGGCCTGCCTTCTGCCAGGGCGGCGGCCTGCACTTCGGCGGCCAGCGCGCCGCTTTCCAGCGCATGGGCGATGCCCTCGCCGGTCAGCGGATCGACCAGCCCGGCCGCATCGCCGGCAAACAGGATATTGCCGCGCCCCGGCTCCTTGCGCAGCTCGCCCAGCGGCAGAAACGCCCCCTTGACGCGGCCCGCCTCTGCCCCCTCCGGTACCAGCGCCGCCAGCGCGCCGCGCAGGTCCGGGTTCTCGCTGTGCAGTCCGCCGACCCCGACCGTGAGCGAGCCCCGCTTGGGAAAGCGCCAGCCATAGCCCCAGGGCACGGCGCGGAAATCCACCTCCATCAGCGGCGCCGCCTCCGCATCGCGCGCGCATTCCACCTCGAGGGTGAAGCCGATCTTGCGCGGATCGAAGGCGCGCCCGAACAGCTCCGCCGCCAGCGGGCTGGTGGCGCCGTCCGCGGCGATCAGCCCGCCAAAGGCCAGCACCTCGCCATCGGCAAGCGTCAGGGTCGATGCCTCCCGGTCCAGCGCCTTCCAGCGCCGGCCCGCATAATCCTCGGCCCCCGCCGCCAGGGCCTGGCGCTGCAGCGCATGGTCGAAATCGCAGCGCCGGGTGAACCACAGCTCGTGCGGCGTGCGAAACCGTACCAGTTCCTCGCACGCCCAGAGCCAGGCCGCTTCCTGCCCGACGAGGAAAAGCTCCCGCGCCGGCCGCGCCCCGAAAATCGCCTCCAGCGCCTTCAGCCCGCGCCCCGAGACCAGCCCGCCGCACAGCTTGTCGCGGGGAAAGCGCGCCTTGTCCACCAGCGCTACGCTGAGGCCCGCGCGCCGCGCCGTCACCGCCGCCGCCGCCCCCGCCGGCCCGGCACCGACGACGACCAGATCAAACTCCCTGCGCTGCCCTGACATGTCTTCCTCCTCGCCCCAGCCCCGAAAAAGCCCGCTTCCGGCTCCGCTTGCAAGCCCTTTGTGCACACGGCACGCGAAAAGCCGCCCCGGCCCTTGATTTCAGCCGCCACCGCGCCACATATCTGGAAAGTTGCATATACGCGAAAGACCACATCATGAGCAAATCCGAGAAACTGACCTGCCTCGAATGCGGCGCCGTCAACCGGGTGCCGACCGACAAGCTCGGCGCGGGGCCCAAATGCGGCACCTGCGGCGCTCGGCTCAACAGCGGCAAGGTCCACGAAATCGACGCGAAAACCCTGGCCAAGGCGGCGAAAAACGACACCATCCCCCTGCTGGTGGACTTCTGGGCGCCCTGGTGCGGCCCCTGCCGGATGATGGCCCCGGAATTCGCCAAGGCGGCCGAGGCGATGAAGCCGGGCGCGCGCTTCGCCAAGATCAATACCGAGGACTTCCCCGCCGTGGGCCAGAGAAACAATATCCGCGGCATCCCCACCATGGTGCTCTACCAGAACGGCCGCGAAGTGGGCCGCCAGTCCGGCGCCATGCCCGCCGCTGCCATCGAGCAATTCGTGCAGGCTACCGCGAAATGAAACGAGGCGGGAGCCCAGGCCCTTTCGGCTCGGAGCTTCGCGCTCCGCCCTGACGCAAACATCCCCGCGGGGGCGCATCCCGCCCCCTTTCACCGTTCCCGAAATAGTCCCGCCGGAAGCGCGATTTTTCTGTGAAAAATCGCAGACCCGCTGATCTCCCGCCCACAGCGGTGCGGCCTGGCGGTGTCCGCCTCTGGCGGCCGGTCTGCAGGCGCATCAGGTCGTCGTGAAGGGCCGGGAATGGCGGTGCGCTATCGTGGCGCGCCCAGGCCAAATCCTTCCGCCACCAGAGCACGCGGCCCGGAAGCAGAGGGTCGGGCAGGGGGCGCCCTGGAGGTGCAGGGTCCTCGAGGGCGGGGGATGCGTGGGCGCGGAGGATGCCGCAGGCAGGTGATTGGCGTGGCGAAATGGCTCGGGCTCTTGACTTTGCCGGCGCGCGGGGTCAGATAGGCCGCGTTGGGGCCGTAGCTCAGTTGGGAGAGCGCGTCGTTCGCAATGACGAGGTCGTCGGTTCGATCCCGATCGGCTCCACCACTCCCCCGCCGGACATCTCTCCGCCGGGCATCCCCGGGCAGACACTCCCAGGCCACCAGACACTCCCAGGCTACCGGTGCATCCCCAGGCCGCCGGCTCCGCCGGCGCCTGTCCGCTCACGCGCGGTGCATGCGCGCCGGCTGGCGGTGCGCGCTGTCGGTCCGCTCAGTGCAGGTTCTGCTCCTGTTGCGAGTGGTGGTCCGGGGCCTTGCTGGCCAGCATTTCGAGCGCGGCGATCACGTCGTGGAAGCGCTCGCGGTTGGGCTTGTAGAACACCCAGTTGCGCCGCCGGGTAGAGGTTACCAGCCCCGCCTGCTGCAAGAGGTGCATGTGATTGGTCACGCTGGGCTGGGTCAGCCCGGTCTTTTCGGTGAGCGAGGTCACGCAGACTCCTTCGGCCAGGAGATCGCCTCCGGGCACGGCGGGAAAGGCTTCGAGCGGGTTCATAAGCCAGCCCATGATTCTCAGCCGGTGTTCGTTGGACAGGGCCTTGAACACTTCGCCGATGGACTGGATGTCGCAATTCGGGGAGGCTTTGCCCGTCGGGGGGAGGGGGGCTTCGGGTTTCATCCTGGATACTCTTCTCGATGGCAGCGGTAGCAGCGGTTTTCGCTGGAGGTGTCCGCTGTATAACCGCATTCCGTACATAGATACATGCTTATATAGGCTTTCACCCGTGCCCGTGCGAGTCAAGTCAATAGATTGAATTTTCGCGAGAAACAGCCGGTTTTCGCATGTGATTCGCAGGACAAATTGACGCGCCGGGAAAATGCTCGCACAATCCTGTTGCCGGATCGTCTGATTGCCTGTCTGCCCGGCCGAAAGGGGATGACGACCGCCTGTTATTGCCTGACAGGCCGCAGTGGGGTCAGGATAGGCCATGCCGATTGCATGGGGCGGCAGCCGCTTCCGGCTTGCCGGTCATTGCGTCCAGTCATATCCGGGCCGATCGGGGCAGACCCGTAAGCCCGCAAAAGGAGGATTAGATGAAGTTTACTCTGTTTGCGATGAGATCGCTCGGTGCCGCGGCCCTGGCCGGCGTCCTGAATCTGAGCGCCGCCAGCGGGGCTCTGGCGGTCGAGGTCGAGGCCACCACCGATGTCAATGTGCGCACCGGGCCGGGGACCAGCTTCGGCATTCTCGATGCCCTGAACCGTGGCGAGAGGGTCACTATCCTCGAATGCAACAGCTCCGGCTCCTGGTGCTATGTGGATCAGGACGGGCCCGACGGCTGGGTCAGTGCCCGCTACCTGCAGGTGCCCCCGCCTCCGCCGCCGCCGCCTGCACCCGGTACGGGTTCCGGCTCCGGCACCTCCGGCGGTGGCGATTGCCAGTTGCGCCTGACCCTTGGCTCGGGCCGCCCGACCATGGAACTGGTCTGCGATACGCCGGCCCCTCCGCCTCCGCCTCCGCCTCCGCCCGTGGACAAGGCCTGCTTCTACCGCGACGCCAATTTCCAGGGCCCGTCCTTCTGCCTGGAGGCGGGACGGCTGGACACGCTGCCCCCCCACCGCGACAACAGCATCTCCTCGGTGAAGCTCTACGGCAATGCCAATGTGAGAATGTGTGACGGCCCCGACATGACCGGCTATTGCGCCCGGATCGTCAACGATGCCCCCGCCCTCGGCGCGCTGCTCGACGACCGTGCCTCGTCGCTGCGCGTCTTCGTCCCCGGCGTGCCCGGCACCCCCGGCACCGGCTCCAACCCGCCGCCGGGCACGGTGGCCTTCAGCAAGACCGTCACCATGCTACCCGGCCAGCATCTGGACCTCGAAGACGGTACGCTGGACTCCGCCGGCACCGATATCTGGTACCGCGAGCGGAGCGGTTCGACGCCGGCGCGCATGGTGCCGATTCGCGGTGCCCTGATCGCGCTCGGCGACGGGACGAAACGCGGCTATGGCGGCTGCAACGCGGCGACCTATTCGGCCGACCCGGTGCCGCTCTGGCAGATGCCCGTGAGCACCTATGTCTGCGTCAGGACCAACCGTGACCAGATATCGCAATTCCGCGTGAATGGCGTGGCCGGCGACCGGATAACGCTGAGCTTCACGACCTGGAAGGAATGATCCCGGCCGCCCCGGCCCGCGATCTGCGCAGCCGTGCCAGGCTCAGCGGGCCGGGAAACCGGCTTTTCCGTATTTCTCAGGGAGAGCGAATTCCGCCTCGACAACCGCAAGGATGACCTCCGCAGGATCCTGCCCGGATCGCGCTGGCGGTGCGTGGTTTATAGGTCTACGCCTAGGTCCTGTTGACAAACAGGATTCCCTTCGTTGCGAAAGCGTGATTCAAGATGCCCTCTACGAGGGAGGTCATCTTGGCACGCAATCTCATGTCGGACGAGGAGTGGGCGTTCTTCGCGCCGTTCCTCGCCGCCGTCCGCAAACCGGGCGGGCGCAGGCCCGCCAACCATCGCCTTGTTCTGGATGGCATTTTCCGGATCGCCCGCACCGGCGCCCCCTGGCGCGACCTGCCCGAGGAATTCGGGAAGTGGTCCAGCGTATATCGCCAGTTCCGCCGCTGGACGCTTGCCGGGCTGTGGGAAATCATGCTCGATGCCCTGAACGAGAGCGGCGCCGTTCCAGACGCCTTGCAGATGGCCGACAGCACCGTGATCCGCGCCCACCAGCACGCAGCCGGCGCAAAAGGGGGACTCCGAAAGAAGATCCTGGCCGCTCGAAAGGTGGCTTCTCGACCAAGGTCCACCCAAGGTCCACCTGCGCGTGAACAGCCACGGCCTGCCAGAGCGAGGCGAGATCACCCCGGGTCAGGTTGCGGACTACAAAGGCTTCGACCTGGTCATGGCCGAGAACCTCCCCAGGCCGGTCGTGCTGGTCGCCGACAAGGGCTATGACTCGGATACCATTCGGGAAAATCTCGCCGAACAGGACATTCTGCCGATCATCCCCATGCGTCGGAACAGGAAGAACATCGTTGCGGTCGATACCACGATCTACGCGCTCGGAAACCTTGTCGAGCGATGTTTCAACCGCCTCAAGAATGCCCGCCGCATCGCCACCCGCTACGACAAGACGGCCGCCAGCTTCCTGGGATTCCTCGACGTCGTGGCCATCAGGTTGTGGTTCAGGCATCTGTCAACAGGACCTAGGCTCAGGAGCCATTGATTGGCAATTTCTGGTGTGATTCACTGCCGAAAAATCGGGTGGTGAGATGAGCGATCTTTTCTGGCTGACGGAGGCGCAGATGGAGCGTCTTCGTCCCTTTTTCCCCAAGCTCCACGGCAGGCCCCGTGTCGATGGCCGGCGCGTGCTCGACGGGATAATTTTCTTCAATCGCAATGGGTTGCGCTGGCGGAACGCGCCGAAGGAATATGGCCCTCACAAGACGCTCTGCAACCGCTGGCAGCGGTGGAGCGAGAAGGGCATCTTCGCGCGGATGCTTCTGGAACTCGCCGATCAGGGCGGCGGGAGCGACACGCTGATGATCGACGCGACCCACCTCAAGGCGCACCGTACGGCCTCCGGTCTGGGGCTGAAAAAGGGGGCAAAGGCCGTCTGATCGGGCGCACCAGGAGCGGGCTGAACTCGAAGTTGCACGCTGTGACGGATGCTTTGGGCCGCCCGGTGAGGATGTTCCTGACCGCGTCAGGCGCGGAATCGTCGGCTGCAGCGCATAGAGGCAGTCATCCAGCGGCAGCAGCGTATGGCGTCGGAAGGCCACGCGCGCAGCCTCCTCTTCGATGCTGAGAACTGTCGATCGCACCTCTTTCGGGCCCATCGCTGCATCTTGCACACTATCCCGCTTGCGCCACTTGGCAACGGTCTTGACGTTGATGCCAAGCTCCCGGCTCAACGCCGCGTTCGAGGCTTTCGAACGCTGTATGAGAGCTCGGACTGCGTGCGTGGTCTTGGCGCTCCCGTGAAGAATCCGTCCCATAGTGCTTCCTTCCGATGACCACGGATTAATAGACCATCACATGATGGGACTAAACAGCTAGAGCCTCGCGGCAAGAGGAAGGGGTTTCTTGACCCTGGATGCGGAGCGGGCTAGTGGCAGGGGGGATTTCAGCCGAGGAAAAGCGTCATGTCCAATCCTTCTCTTCTCATTCTCGCCGGTGACGGCATCGGCCCCGAGGTCATGGCCGAGGTCAAGAAGATCATCGACTGGTTCGGCGACCGGCGGGGGCTGGTCTTCGAGGTGGAAGAGGATCTGGTGGGCGGCGCGGCCTATGACGCGCACGGCGTGCCGCTTGCCGACGAGACCATGGCGCGTGCGCAGGCGGTGGATGCGGTGCTGCTGGGCGCCGTGGGCGGGCCGGCCTATGACGGGCTGGATTTCTCGGTGAAGCCGGAGCGCGGGCTTTTGCGCCTGCGCAAGGAGATGGATCTGTTTGCCAATCTCAGGCCGGCACAGTGCTTCGACGCGCTGGCGGATTTCTCATCGCTCAGGCGCGAGGTGGTGGCCGGGCTCGACATCATGATCGTGCGCGAGCTGACTTCGGGGGTGTATTTCGGCGAGCCGCGGGGGATTTTCGAAGAGGGCGGCGAGCGCGTCGGCCTCAACACCCAGCGCTATACCGAGAGCGAGGTGGCCCGGGTCGCCCGCGCGGCCTTCGAGCTCGCCATGAAGCGCGACCGGCGCTTGTGCTCGATGGAGAAGGCCAATGTGATGGAGAGCGGCATCCTCTGGCGTGAGGTGGTCGAGGAAGTGGCCGCCGATTACCCGGAGGTCGCGCTCAGCCACATGTATGCCGACAATGGCGGCATGCAGCTGGTACGCAATCCCAAGCAGTTTGACGTGATCGTGACCGACAATCTCTTCGGCGACCTGCTGTCGGATGTGGCGGCGATGCTGACCGGCAGTCTGGGGATGCTGCCCAGCGCCTCCCTCGGCGCGCCGATGGAAAATGGCCGGCCTAGGGCACTCTACGAGCCGGTGCACGGCAGCGCGCCCGACATTGCCGGGCAGGGCAAGGCCAATCCCTGCGCCTGCATCCTCAGTTTCGCCATGGCGCTGCGCTATTCGTTCGATCAGGGTGAGGAGGCCCGCCGGCTGGAGCGGGCGGTGGAGCAGGTGCTGGCCGACGGTGTGCGCACGCCCGACCTGATGCAGGCCGAGGGCGGCAGGCCGGCGAGCACCGCCGAAATGGGCGATGCGATCGTCGCGGCACTGGAGGCGAGCCGGTAAGCCGACCACCTGGAAAATGCGGGCGGGATCGCCAAAAGCCAAAGAATCACCTTGCCTATCGCCGCCAGCGGGTCTATCTCACCGGCGAGCGTCGGAGTGTAGCTCAGCCTGGTAGAGCACTGTCTTCGGGAGGCAGGGGCCGGAGGTTCGAATCCTCTCACTCCGACCAGTAAAATCAAGAACATACGCGAAATATGAAACCTGCAACTTATGCAAGCTTGCATAAGTTGCACAGAATCGCGAGGATGTTCTTATGTAAGGTGACATGAGTATGACAGTAATGAGCACAGCTGAGCAGAGGCGAGCAGTTTTGAGTTGAGGGCTTGAAAAAACAAGGGTTTTCCGGGGAGCTCGGCGGTGGTTTGGCGGGAAACGGGGTGTCAAGCGAGGATTGCGGCGAGGGATCCGGCGGAGGGGCGAAAAATGCTGCGATGGCAAAGGGTTAGGGCGTCAGGGGCGGTTTTTCGGGCGCGGGGCGGTGCAAAACGTGGCAAAATGCCTGGCGTCAGCTGACCGGCCAGCCAAGGCGTTGAAATATGGGCGTTTTCTCGATCAAAGGGCGGAAAATCGCGACCGTGAACTGGGAAGTCGACTGCCACGTTCCGATTTTACTTCCCAGTTACCGATTAAGCGTGCGAAAACAAAGGTATAGAAATTTCGGCGCTCGGAAAATCGCCGCGCGAACTGGGAAGTGATTTCACCCCATCAGGCCCTTGCGGGGCGCATTTCGGCGAAGGGGATGTCCTAGATAACTAGTTTAGATACGTCTTAACCCATTGTCTTAGCTGTGATAACTGCGCCA
>JALTZY010000201.1 GCA_027045905.1 Paracoccaceae bacterium | reverse complement strand
CGCGGGCGGGGCTCGGGCCCGCAGACGATGCCTCTGAGCAATCAGGGCATCCGGATATTTGCGAACTCCCGCCCGCAACCATCATCGCACACGAGAAACGGACTGGGATATTTGGGGCAAGAGGAAAAGGGCAGGAGGGGCGGATAATCCGGGTGAATGACGATATCGTTTTGCAGGACTGCGAAGTGTCCGAGCGCTTCAGCCTCTCTTCCGGTTCCGGCGGGCAGAATGTGAACAAGGTAGCTACCGCGGTCGAGTTGCGTTTCGAGGCCGCGCGGAGTCCGGCGCTGAGCAAGGCGGTCAAGGCGCGCCTCAGGCGCATCGCCGGGCGGCGCTGGACCAGGGAGGGGGCGATTGTCATACGGGTGGATGAGACCCGCAGCCAGGCGCGCAACCGCGAGATTGCCCGCGAGCGGCTGGCCGGGATGATTCGCCGCGCGCTGGCAGAGCCGAAACGGCGCATCGTCACCCGGCCGGGGGCGGGGGCGAAGCGGCGGCGCCTGGAGGCAAAGGCACGGCGCGGTCGCATAAAGGTCCTGCGCGGGCGGGTCGGTCGAGAAGAATGATGGCAGCCGGCAAGGAACTGATGGCACGGCGGGAGCGTCTGCTTTGGCTCTGGCGCGCAGCTCCTTTACTGCAATCCCGGGTATCCGGTGCGGAGTGAAGGGGCTCGGTTCCGGAAAAGTCCGGTGCCGAACAGCCCCGCTTTTCGGGCGTTTGCGGTGACATGCGGGGCGGGGCGTGACTTTTGGCGCGGATGATTCTAGCGTGACCCGGACCGGATGGGCTCCGGTCGGGCGCCCGATCAGGCAGGAGTGCAGGGGCGGCAGGGGGGCTGGATGCACCTGGATGTGCGCGATCTGCAGGATTTCTATTACCGTTCGGCCCTGGGCCGGGCGGCGCAGCGGGTGATTCGCGACAACGTGCTGGGTTTCTGGCCTCAGGCGAATACCAAGGGACAGAGCGTGGCGGGCTTCGGTTTCGCGGTGCCGCTGCTGCGCCCCTACCTGCGCGATGCGCGCCGGGTGATCGGCCTGATGCCCGCGCCGCAGGGCGTGATGCCCTGGCCGGCCGGCGCGCCCAATGTGGCGGTGCTGTGCGAAGAGACCGCCTGGCCCATCGAAACCGGCATGATCGACCGGCTGGTGGTCATGCACGGGCTGGAAAGCTCGGAAAAACCCGCCCGGCTGCTGGAAGAATGCTGCCGGGTGCTGGGCCCCGGCGGCCGCGCGCTGTTCGTGGTGCCCAACCGCGCCGGGCTGTGGTCGCGCTCGGACAGGACGCCTTTCGGTTTCGGGCACCCCTACAGTGTCGGCCAGCTGGAAGCGCAGCTGCGCGCTCATGGCTTCGAGATCAGGCGCCACGCTTCGGCGCTCTACCAGCCGCCCTCGGCGCGCCGGTTCTGGCTGCGCACCGGGCGGATGGCCGAGCGCCTGGGTCGGCGCCTGCCGCTGGTCATGGCCGGGGGCGTGCTGATCGTCGAGGCAGCCAAGCAGGTCCCCGCCCCCAGGCGCCCCGGCCTTGCCGAGCGGGTCAGGCACCCGCTCAGGGTGCTGGAGGGGATCGGTGCGGCCGAACCCGTGCGGCTTCAGGGCTCCGACGGGCCGAGGGGCGGCAGATTCGCCCGCCTGCCTTCGAAGCCGGCCTGATCGGGCCCCGGATCCGCCGCATTACGTCGCAGTTGCACCGCAGTTTGTCCCGTGCCTCCCTCATAAGGGCGACAAGTTAGCGCAAAAGGCGTTCTGGGCAGTTGCGGGACCGCAAAGCCTCTGCTACACCCCACGCGAATTTGACGGCGCGCGAGGGCGTGTTCCGTCGGGGGATGTCCTGCGGCCTGTTTCCGGGCCGTTCGGGCCAGTGCAACCGAAGGGGTGGACGTGTCTGAACCAGTCTCGATCTCAACCGGCATCGCCCAGCGCTATGCCAGAGCCGTCTTTGAACTGGCGCTGGAGGAGAAGAAGCTACCGGCACTGGAAAAGGACGTGGCGGCACTGGAGGCCGCCCTGGCCGAAAGCGCCGATCTCGGCGCCCTGATCTCCTCGCCGCTGATCAGCCGCCATGAGCAGGCCGCCGCCATTGCCGCCCTGGCCGGGAAGATGAAGCTCTCGCCCGCCATGGCCGGGACGCTGGGGCTGATGGCCGAGAAGCGCCGCCTCTTTGTCCTGCCGCAGCTGATCGGCACGCTTCAGGGCCTGCTGGCCGAGCACAAGGGCGAGGTGACGGCGGAAGTCACCGCCGCCAAGGCACTGACCAAGGCGCAGAAGGACAAGCTTGCCAAGGCGCTCAAGGCCGCCGCCGGCAAGGATGTGAACATCGACCTGGCCGTGGATGAAAGTCTCATCGGCGGCCTTGTCGTCAAGCTGGGCTCGCGCATGATCGACAGTTCGATCCGCGCGCGCCTCAACGCACTCCAGAATTCCATGAAAGAGGTCGGATAATGGGAATCCAGGCAGCCGAAATCTCTGCGATCCTCAAGGAGCAGATCAAGAACTTTGGCCAGGACGCCGAAGTGAGCGAAGTGGGCCGCGTGCTCAGCGTGGGCGACGGGATCGCGCGCGTTTACGGGCTCGACAACATCCAGGCCGGCGAGATGGTCGAATTCCCCGGCGGGATTCGCGGCATGGCGCTGAACCTCGAAGCCGACAATGTGGGCGTGGTGATCTTCGGCTCCGACCGCGACATCAAGGAAGGCGACACCGTCAAGCGCACCAAGGCGATCGTGGACGTGCCCGCGGGCGACGCGCTGCTGGGCCGGGTCGTGGACGCGCTGGGCAACCCGATCGACGGCAAGGGGCCGATCAAGACCAAGGAGCGCCGCATCGCCGACGTCAAGGCGCCGGGCATCATCCCGCGCAAATCGGTGCATGAGCCGATGGCCACGGGGCTGAAGTCCGTGGACGCGATGATCCCGATCGGCCGCGGCCAGCGCGAGCTGATCATCGGCGACCGCCAGACCGGCAAGACCGCGGTGGCACTCGACACCATCCTGAACCAGAAGAGCTACAACGACGCCGCCGGCGACGACGAATCGAAGAAGCTCTACTGCGTCTATGTGGCCGTGGGCCAGAAGCGCTCCACCGTGGCCCAGCTGGTCAAGAAGCTCGAAGAGGCCGGGGCGCTCGAATACACCATCGTGGTTGCCGCCACCGCTTCGGACCCCGCGCCGATGCAGTTCCTCGCCCCCTATGCCGCCACCGCCATGGCCGAGCATTTCCGCGACAATGGTCGGCATGCGCTGATCATCTATGATGACCTGTCCAAGCAGGCCGTGGCCTATCGCCAGATGTCGCTGCTGTTGCGCCGTCCGCCGGGGCGCGAAGCCTATCCGGGCGACGTGTTCTACCTGCACTCGCGCTTGCTCGAGCGTTCGGCCAAGCTCAATGAGGATTTCGGTGCCGGCTCGCTCACCGCGCTGCCGATCATCGAGACCCAGGGCGGCGATGTGTCGGCCTTCATCCCCACCAACGTGATCTCGATCACCGACGGGCAGATCTTCCTCGAGACCGAGCTTTTCTACCAGGGCATCCGCCCGGCCGTGAATACCGGCCTTTCGGTCAGCCGGGTGGGCTCCTCGGCCCAGACCAACGCGATGAAGTCGGTCGCCGGCCCGGTGAAGCTGGAACTCGCGCAGTATCGCGAGATGGCGGCCTTCGCCCAGTTCGGCTCCGACCTCGACGCGGCCACGCAGGCGCTGCTCAACCGTGGCGCGCGGCTGACCGAGCTGATGAAGCAGCCGCAATATTCGCCGCTGACCAATGCCGAGATCGTCTGCGTGATCTATGCCGGCACCCACGGCTATCTCGACGGGATCGACGTGCGCGAGGTGGGCCGTTTCGAAGAGGGGCTGCTCAACCACCTGCGTTCGAACCACGCCGATCTGCTCGACTGGATCACCCGCGAAGACCCCAAGATCAAGGGCGAGGCCGAGGACAAGATCAAGGCCGCGCTGGACGAATTCGCCCGGGATTTCGCATAGGGATTCGCAGAAGGAGACAGGCACATGCCTAGCCTCAAGGACCTGAAACTGCGGATCGAGTCGATCAAATCGACCCGCAAGATCACCAAGGCGATGCAGATGGTCGCCGCGGCCAAGCTGCGCCGCGCGCAGGAGGCGGCCGAGATGAGCCGCCCCTATGCGGAGCGGTTCAACGCGGTGCTCGGCGGGCTGGCCGCCGCGGCGAAGGATGCGGGCGACGCGCCGAAGCTCTTGGCCGGCACCGGCTCCGACCAGGTGCATCTGCTGGTGGTAATGACCTCGGAGCGGGGCCTGTGCGGCGGCTTCAACTCCTCGATCGTGCGCATGGCGCGCGCGCGCATCGCCGAGCTTCAGGGCGCGGGCAAGAGTGTCAAGATCCTGACCGTCGGCAAGAAGGGCCGCGAGCAGCTCAAGCGCGAATATGGCGATCTGATGATCGACCATGTGGACCTTTCCGGGGTCAAGCGGCTGGGCTACGAAGATGCCCGCTCCGTGGCGCAGGGCGTCATCGAGCGCTTCGATAATGGCGAGTTCGACGTGGCGACGATCTTCTTCAACCGTTTCGTCAGCGTGATCAATCAGGAGCCGACTGCGACCCAGATCATCCCGGCCTCCTTCGAGACGGATAAGGGCGAGGGAGCGGCGGGGCCGGCGACCGTCTATGACTACGAGCCCGGCGAAGGGGCGATCCTCAAGGAGCTCCTGCCGCGCGGGGTCGCCACCCAGATCTTCTCGGCGCTGCTGGAGAATGCCGCCTCCGAGCAGGGCGCGCGGATGAGCGCCATGGACAATGCCACGCGCAATGCTGGCGAGATGATCGACAAGCTCACCATCGAGTTCAACCGCTCCCGCCAGGCGGTCATCACCAACGAACTCATCGAAATCATTTCGGGCGCCGAGGCGCTCTAACCGAACCGGAGAAACGACATGGCAAAAGCGAAAGCGACCGGCAGGATTACCCAGGTGATCGGCGCCGTTGTGGACGTTCAGTTCGAAGGGGAGCTCCCCGCCATCCTGGACGCCCTCGAGACCGACAATAACGGCAACCGGCTGGTGCTCGAAGTGGCCCAGCACCTGGGCGAGAACACCGTGCGCGCGGTGGCGATGGATGCCACCGAGGGCCTCGTGCGCGGCCAGGAAGTGACCGCGCTGGGCGAGCCGATCTCGGTACCCGTGGGCAAGGCGACGCTGGGGCGCATCCTCAACGTGGTCGGCGAGCCGGTGGACGAAAAGGGTCCGGTCAAGACCAAGGAGCGCCGCGCCATCCACCAGGAAGCGCCGGACTTTTCCGACCAGTCCACCGAATCGGAGATCCTCGTCACCGGCATCAAGGTGATCGACCTGCTCGCGCCCTATGCCAAGGGCGGCAAGATCGGCCTGTTCGGCGGCGCCGGCGTGGGCAAGACCGTGCTGATCATGGAGTTGATCAACAACATCGCCAAGGTGCATTCGGGCGTGTCGGTCTTTGCCGGCGTGGGCGAGCGCACGCGGGAGGGCAACGACCTCTATCACGAGATGATCGAATCCGGCGTGCTCAACCCGGACAACCTGGAAGAATCCAAGATCGCTCTGGTTTACGGCCAGATGAACGAACCGCCGGGGGCCCGTATGCGGATCGCCCTTTCGGGCCTGACGCTCGCCGAGCAGTTCCGCGACGAGACCGGCGCCGACGTGCTGTTCTTCATCGACAACATCTTCCGCTTCACCCAGGCGGGCTCCGAGGTGTCGGCGCTTCTGGGCCGGATCCCCTCGGCGGTGGGCTACCAGCCGACGCTGGCCACCGACATGGGCGCGCTGCAGGAGCGGATCACCTCCACCAAGTCGGGCTCGATCACCTCGGTGCAGGCGATCTACGTGCCCGCCGACGACCTGACCGACCCGGCCCCGGCCACCTCGTTCGCCCACCTCGACGCCACCACGGTGCTTTCGCGCGCGATTTCGGAGCTGGGCATCTACCCGGCCGTGGACCCGCTCGACTCCACCTCGCGCCTGCTCGATCCGGCCATTGTCGGCGAAGAGCATTACAAGGTGGCGACCGACGTGCAGGAGATCCTGCAGCGCTACAAGAGCCTGCAGGACATCATCGCCATTCTCGGCATGGACGAGCTTAGCGAAGAGGACAAGCTGGTTGTGGCCCGCGCCCGCAAGATTCAGCGCTTCCTCTCCCAGCCCTTCGACGTGGCCAAGGTGTTCACCGGCTCCGACGGGGTGCAGGTGCCGCTGGAAAAGACTATCGACAGCTTCAAGCGCGTGGTCGCCGGCGAGTTCGACCACCTGCCGGAAGCCGCCTTCTACATGGTCGGCGACATCGACGAGGTGATCGCCAAGGCCGAGAAGATGGCTGCCGACGCCGCCTGAGCGGGCAGGGCGCTGCCTCCGCCTCCTTCTTCCGGTGCGCGGAGCGCGGTGCAGGGACCATGACAAAGGGAGCCGAACATGGCTGACACGATGCAATTCGATCTGGTCTCGCCCGAGCGCAGACTGGCCTCGATCGCCGCCACGGCGGTGAAGCTGCCGGGCGCCGAGGGCGACATGACCGCGATGCCCGGCCATGCGCCGGTCATTACCACCCTGCGCCCCGGTGTGGTGCGCGTCGAAGGGCCGGAGGGCGAGGCGGAATTCATGGTCACCGGCGGCTTTGCCGAGATCAATGCCGCCGGCACCTCGGTGCTGGCCGAACGCGCCATGCCGGTGAGCGAGGTGACCTCGGAGATCCTCGACGAGATCGTGGCCGAAAATGCCCGCGCCCGCGAGGCAGCCACGGACGAGGAACACGACATGCTGACCAAGGTCGCCGCCGAGTTGGTCGCCTTGGGCGAGGAGCTGGGGATTTCGGTCAAGGGTATCGGCTGAACGCGCCGCATCCCGGTATCGGCCCTGCCGTCCGGCGGGGCCTTTTGCTTTTGGAACAGGGGCGCCGTCGCTCCCGGCCCTGACCTGCCGCAGCCCCCGAGGCTCGCGCCGGCGATTTTTCGCGGAAAAATCGCGCCTCCGGCGGGAGTATTTCCGGAAAGATGAAAGGGGTGCCGGTGCAACATATGGTTGCAACCTGTGTGGCGAGCGGCCATTCTGCGGATGTCGTTATGCCGGGTCGGCGGAGAGGATGCGGGATGCGGATATTCAGGTCTTACCGGTTGGGGGTTGACCAGGGCTCGCAGGTGCTGTTTTCCGATTTCGAGCATGATGGCGAGATGTGGACTGGCAGCGGCCCGCGCGAATTCAGGCTCGCGATCGCCTTTTCCGCCCCTTTTGACAAGCCGCCCGTGGTGCATGTGGGCATGGCCATGTGGGACATCGACGTCAGCGCCAATCAGCGCGTTGACATCTGCGCCGAGAATATCACCGAGACCGGGTTTGATGCGGTGTTTCGCACCTGGGGCGATACTCGTGTGGCGCGGGTGCGCTGCGACTGGATCGCCATGGGCGAGGTGGCAGACGAGGAGGAGTGGAAGCTCTATTGATGTTGCTCATTGGTCCGGACCTTACGAATAGGTGCCCTCGTAGAGCGGCTCCAGCCCGGCATGGTCGAAAAGCGACGAGACCGAAGTGCCCGAGGAGATGTTCAGGATCGCCTGGGCAAGGATCGGAGCGATCGGCACGATGCGGATCTTGTCGGCGGCCAGGACTTCCGGGGTCGGTTCGATCGAATCGGTCAGAACCAGGCTTTTCATCGGCGATTTTTCGATCCGTTCGACTGCCGGCTGCGACATGACGCCGTGGGTGATGTAGGCGTGAACTTCCCTGGCCCCTTCAGCGACGAGGGTTTCAGCCCCCTTGACCAGGGTGCCGGCGGTATCGCAGATATCGTCGATGATCACGCAGCACTTGCCGGTGACATCGCCGATCACGTTCATTTCGGCGACTTCGCCCGGGGCTTCGCGGCGCTTGTCCACGATGGCCAGCGGCGCGCCGATGCGCTTGGCCAGTTCGCGGGCGCGCCCGACCCCGCCCACATCGGGAGAGACCACCATCAGGTCGTCGCGGCAGTCCCTGAAATGCGCCATGATATCAAGGGCAAAGAGCGGGGTTGCGTAGAGGTTGTCCACGGGGATGTCGAAGAAGCCCTGGATCTGGGCTGCGTGCAGGTCCATGGTCAGCACCCGGTCGATGCCGGAGCGGTCGATCAGGTTTGCCACCAGTTTGGCGCTGATCGGGGTGCGGGCCTTGGCCCGGCGGTCCTGGCGGGCATAGCCGAAATAGGGGATCACCGCGGTAATGCGCGCGGCCGAAGAGCGGCGCAGGGTATCGGCGATGATCAGGAGCTCCATCAGGTTGTCATTGGCGGGCTTGGAGGTGGGCTGGACGATGAACATGTCCTCGCCGCGCACATTCTCGAAGATCTCGACGAAGATCTCGCCGTCGTTGAACCGCTCCACCCGGGCATCGACCAGCCCGAGGCGGGTGCCCGCGTGCAGGCTCATGCGCTTGATAATGGAACTGGCAAGGGGGCGGTTGGCATTGCCCGAAATGACTTTCGGAGCGTTTCGGCTGGGCATGGCAGCGGCTTTCCGGTAGTGACTCGGCGGCCTCCGCTTAGCATTGTCGTCTGCTTCTGCAAACAGGAAATTCGCACGCTCCGACGATTTGCCGCCTGCCGGTCGCGGGCGGGGCGCGACGGAGCCTGAATGCTCTGCCTGGGCCGGAATGGGACGGCAGGTGGGAGGTGCCGTCCGCAAGCTCGAGGATCAGTGCATCATCAGCACCGGCACGGTGGCGAGTTCGAGCATGTGGCGAGTGGCGCCTCCCATGATGGCTTCACGAAAGCGCGAATGGCCATAGGCGCCCATTACCACCATCTGCGCCCCCTTGTCGCTGACATGGCGATTCAGGACATCGGATATGCGCGGCATGGTGCGTGCGAGCACGGATACTTCGGTGCGTACGCCGTGCCGGGCCAGCCATTGCGAAAGCCCCCCGCCGGGGTCCGAGCGATCCGGTCCGTGGGGGGGCGGGTCGATGATGGTGATGCAGACCGATTGCGCCTGCTTCAGAAAGGGCATGGCCGCGTGGCAGGCGCGCAAGGCTTCGGGGCTGTCGTTCCAGGCAATGATCACGGTTTCGACTTCCCGGGCGATTTGCCGTTCGTCGGGCAGCACCAGCACGGGGACCTCGCCGTTGAACAGTGCCGCTTCCAGTACCGCTTCGTGTTCGTGGCCGCGGTTTTCGCCATAGGGCCGGGGCAGGACCACGAGATCGGAGAATCGGGTGCGATGTGCGACCAGGCCGTTCAGGGTCGCCGCCTGGGCCGTGATGGCGGCGCTGGACCAGTTGAAGAGCGCGCCTTCCAGCCGTTTGCGGACGTCTCTTTCCAGGGTCTGCGCGCGCTCGCGTGCCTGCGCCAGATTGTCCTGCATCAGCACGGCGGAGGCACCCGCATAGTAGAAATCTGGCCTGGTCTGATCCACGCCCAGGCAGATCAGATCCAGGTGAGAATCGAATTTCTCTGATATTATCTCAGCATTATCAATGACATGCCCGAGCAGGTCGGGCTGTAGGATTATGGTGGAGACAGATTTGTATTCCATTCGGGTCCGCCGGTTGCCGATTGCTCCTGCGACCTTTTTGCGCAAGAGACGGAGAACATGCCTTGATATGGGTCAATCGTAAATGTCGCACCGGCGGGGTCCGGCTTTTTGACCTGGATCAAGGTTTTCTTAACCTTACCCCGTCAAACCGGGTGCAGCCGAAAATGCCCCTTTTGCCACCAGGTGGGGAGGGGTGCCTGTATTCGCAAGAGGAAGGGACGAAAAATGTGGGACTATATCAAGCTGCTTGTCCTCGCCGTGATCATGGTCGCGGCCGGATATGTGGCAAACAACGCCCGCGATCTGGCCTATATGGTTTCGGCCATCGAGGTGGCCCTGGTTGCGCTGGTCGTGTTCATCTTTGTCATCAGGGGCATGGGCGAGGCGAAGACCGAGCCGGAGACCGGCTACATGGACGATATCATCCGGGTCGGGGTCATCCTCACCATGTTCTGGGGCATTGTCGGCTTTTCGGTCGGGGTCTGGATCGCCTTTGAACTGGCCTATCCGGCCATCAACTATTCCGATGCCCTGCAGGGATATCTCAATTTCGGGCGTATTCGTCCCCTCCATACCTCGGCGGTGATCTTCGCCTTTGGCGGTACTGCCCTGATCACCACTTCGTTCTATGTGTTGCAGCGCACCACCGGGGCGCGCCTGTTTGGCGGCGGTCTGGCGAAATTCGTGTTCTGGGGCTATCAGGTATTCATCCTGCTGGCGGCGACCGGCTATGTGCTCGGCGCCACCCAGTCCAAGGAATATGCCGAGCCCGAATGGTATGCGGATCTGTGGCTGACCATCGTCTGGGTGGCCTATCTGATCGTCTTCATGGGCACGCTGATGAAGCGCAAGGAGCCGCATATCTATGTGGCGAACTGGTTCTACCTCTCCTTCATCGTGACCATCGCCATGCTGCACATCATCAACAACCTCGCGGTGCCGGTCTCGGTCTTCGGCTCCAAGTCGGTGCAACTGTTCGCGGGTGTGCAGGACGCCATGACCCAGTGGTGGTACGGTCACAATGCCGTGGGCTTCTTCCTCACCGCCGGCTTCCTGGGCATGATGTACTATTTCGTGCCCAAGCAGGCCGAGCGTCCGGTCTTCAGCTACAAGCTGTCGATCATCCATTTCTGGGCGCTGATCTTCCTGTATATCTGGGCAGGCCCGCACCATCTGCACTACACGGCGCTGCCGGACTGGGCCTCGACGCTCGGCATGGTGATGTCGGTGGTGCTGTGGATGCCTTCCTGGGGCGGCATGATCAACGGGCTGATGACGCTCTCGGGCGCCTGGGACAAGCTCAGAACCGATCCGGTGATCCGGATGATGGTGGTGTCGGTGGGCTTTTACGGCATGTCCACCTTCGAGGGGCCGATGATGTCGATCCGCGCGGTCAACAGCCTTAGCCACTACACCGACTGGACCATCGGCCATGTGCATTCCGGCGCCCTGGGCTGGAACGGCATGATTACCTTCGGCGCGCTCTACTTCCTGGTGCCGCGCCTGTGGGGCAAGAAGGAGCTTTACTCGCTGAAGCTGGTCAGCTGGCACTTCTGGCTCGCCACTATCGGCATCGTGCTCTACGCGGCCTCGATGTGGGTGACCGGCATCATGGAGGGCCTGATGTGGCGCGAGGTCGATGACCAGGGCTTCCTGGTGAACTCCTTCGCCGATACCGTTGCCGCCAAGCACCCGATGCTCGTGGTGCGTGGTATTGGGGGCCTGCTGTACCTCACCGGTGCGTCGATCATGGCCTACAACCTCTGGAAGACCGTTACCCGGGCACCGGCCAAGGCCGATGCGCCGGCTGCGGTTGCGGCCGAATAAGGGGGATGGACACATGGCTATTCTTGACAAGCACAAGGTAATCGAGAAGAACGCAACGCTCCTGATGGTGCTCAGCCTGGCGGTCGTGACCGTTGGCGGCGTCGTCGAGATCGCTCCGCTGTTCTACCTGGAGAACACCATCGAGGATGTGGAGGGCGTACGCCCCTACACCCCGCTGGAACTGGAGGGGCGCAATATCTACATTCGCGAGGGCTGCTATGTCTGCCACAGCCAGATGATCCGCCCGATGCGCGACGAAGTGGAGCGTTATGGCCATTACTCGCTGGCGGCGGAGAGTCAGTACGACCATCCGTTCCAATGGGGCTCCAAGCGCACCGGGCCGGATCTGGCCCGGGTCGGCGGGCGCTATTCGGATGAGTGGCATGTGGATCACCTGACCGATCCGCAGGCGGTGGTGCCCGAATCGATCATGCCGAAATATGCCTTCCTGGCCGACCGGATGATCGACGGCGAGTATATCGAAGACGTGATGCGTGCCAATGTTGCGGTTGGCGTTCCCTACAGCGAAGAGGATCTGGAAAACGCGGTAGCGGATTTCCGGGCCCAGGCCGATCCGGACAGCGATTCCGACGGACTGCAGGCGCGCTATGGCGCCGAGAGCCGCTGGAAGTCGCCGCCGGTCAATGTGCGCAACTTCGATGGCAAGCCGGGCATCTCGGAAATGGATGCGCTGATCGCCTATCTGCAGATGCTCGGGACGCTGGTCGATTTCTCGACCTTCACCCCTGACGCCAGCCGCTAGGAGGAAGATCATGGAAGACACCTATTCTTTCCTGCGTACCCTGGCCGACAGCTGGGTGATGCTGGGCATCTTCGCCTTCTTCATCGGCACCGTGATCTGGGCCTTCCGGCCCGGATCCACCGAAGCCTATGCGGATACGGTCAACATCCCGTTCCGCCACGAAGACAAACCCGCCGGCGAGGGGGACATCCCCGCCGCCACCCTGAAGGAGGGTCGGAGCAATGGCTAGAAAACCGACTGAAAAGAAAGACGTCCCGACCACCGGTCACGAGTGGGATGGCATCCAGGAATACGACAACCCGATGCCGCGCTGGTGGGTCTGGGTCTTCTATGCCACCATCGTCTGGGGAATCGGCTACACCATCGCCTATCCGGCTTGGCCGCTGATCAACGGAGCCACTCCCGGCCTCCTGGGCTGGTCAAGCCGTGGTGACGTGGCCGCCGAGATCCAGAAGTTCACCGACATGAACGCGGATCTGAACGCCAGGCTGGCTAGCGCGGACCTGACCGCGCTGGACGATGACCCGGCGCTCAAGAACTACGCGGTGCAATATGGCCGGGCGACCTTTGCCACCTTCTGCTCCCAGTGTCACGGCTCCGGCGCGGCCGGTGCCAAGGGCTATCCGAACCTGCTCGACAATGACTGGCTCTGGGGCGGCGATATCGAGGCGATCCACACCACCGTTACCTACGGCATTCGCTCTCCGGATGCCGAGGATGATACCCGTATGGGCGACATGCCCGCATGGGCCGATGTGCTCGAGGAGGATGAACTGGCCAATGTCATCGAATATGTGGTGAGCCTCGCTGGGGGCGAGCACGACACCGCCATGGCCGAAGAGGGCAAGGTGGTGTTCGAGGACAATTGCACGGCCTGCCATGGCGATGACGGCAGCGGTATCCGGGAGCTCGGCGCGCCGGACCTGACCGATGCCATCTGGCTCTATGGCTCCAGCCGCGAAGACATCGCAGAGACCATCAGGGATGGCCGGGCCGGCGTGATGCCGAACTGGAACACCAAGTTGTCGGAAGCGCAGATCTCTGCGGTGACGGCTTATGTACACCAGCTGGGCGGTGGCGAATAGGCCGGTCAGCTAGACGAGACCCGGGGCCTCACTCCCCGGCAGGCACCGACCCTTGATCCTGTTCGCGCGTTTCTCCGGGGTC
>JALTZY010000200.1 GCA_027045905.1 Paracoccaceae bacterium | reverse complement strand
GCCCGACCCCGCGCCCAGCGCCGCCGCTGCCGGCGGCGCAGCGGCAGCGGCGGCGCTGGGCGCGGGGTCGGGCAGGGGCGCGGCGGCGCTGGGCGGTACCGGGGTACGGCTGCCCTGGCCGGGAGGCTCGACGGGGTCGGGGGCATTGGCGATGGTCGCGGTGGGCGGGATCAGCAGGAACTGGCCCTCGCGCACGGTCAGGGAGGAATCGAGCCCGTTCCAGTCGGCGAGCGCTCGCACCGAAACATTGTAGGCGCGGGCGATGGAATAGGCGGTCTCGCCGCGCCTGACCCGGTGGCGGGCCGGCTCTTCGCGGCTCAGCGCCTGCTGGGCGGCGGCCGGGGTGGAGAGCGTGGCCGCGGCGCCGGAACCGGAGGCTTCGGCACGGTCCAGTGCGGTGCCGGCCAGGGTGGCGATTTCGATCGTGTCGTTGTTGCGTGGAGCGCCGGGCGGGGGGGTGATCGGCCCGCCTGCGGGCTCGCTCACGCGTTCGGGCAGGACCACCAGTTCGCCAGCGCGCAGGGGGGCGTCAACGGGCAGGCCGTTGTAGCGGGCCAGTTCGGCGGGGGAGGTGCCGACGCGCCGGGCCAGATCGGCAACGGTGTCGCCGCGCCTTGCCACCGCCACCTGGTAGGAGGGATAGGAGATGATGCCGCGGCTGTCGGGGCTGGGGCGGTCTGCGCTCAGGCGCTCCTGCACCGCGGGTGTGGTGGTGAAGCCGCCGGCCAGGTGGCGCAGATCGAGGTCGAAGCCGGTTTCGCATCCGGCGAGCGCCAGCAGGGCCGGGGTCGCCAGCAGCACCCGCCAGCGCCGCCCCGCCCTGTGACGGGAGTGCGGCGTATCCGGCTGTGCAGCGTTCGGCAGTGCCGTGTTTCGGGATGCTCGGGATGCCATGTCATGCTCCTCAATATCTGCCCGTTTGCCGGGCGTTCCTGCCTCGCTGAGCGTGCGGATCGTCGCACCCGCTGCCTGTCGGCCCAGCAAGATACCTTGTTGTTTTCAGGTCCTTTACTTCAGGCCCCTTTACTCTCGGGCTTTCGGAGGGCCGTCTCTGCGCCGGTCTCCGGCCCATGCAAAGCCGTCATTCCTGTCCGATCCCCTCCAGCAGGGGAACGAAGCGCACCGGCAAAAGCTCGTCATATTCGAACCCTCCCTCACCGCGCGTCACCCTGATCAGGCGCTGCACATGGTCGGACTGGCCTACCGGCAGCACCATGATACCGCCAATTACCAGTTGCGCCAAGAGGGGGCCGGGGGGGTCTTCGGCGGCGGCGGTGACGATGATGCGGTCAAACGGCGCCTGCTCGGGCAGGCCGCGGGTGCCGTCGGCGGTGATGGCGGTGATATTGGTGAGGTCCAGCGCCTCGAAGCGGCGGCGGGCCTCGGTCACCAGGCGCTTGTGGCGCTCGAGCGTATAGATCCGGCGCGCCAGCCGCGACAGGATCGCCGCCTGATAGCCGGAGCCGGTGCCCACCTCCAGCACCTTGGCGCGGGGCGGCACGTCGAGCGCCTGGGTCATCAGCCCGACCACCGAGGGCTGGGAAATGGTCTGGCCGCAGGCGATCGGCAGCGGCATGTCCTCATAGGCGCGCTCGGCAAAGAGGCCGCGCAGGAACAGGCCGCGGTCGATTTCTTCCATCGCCGCCAGCACCCGCCTGTCGGTGACCCCGCGCTTGCGCAGGGCAAAGAGGAACTGCATCTTGCGCTCGGCCTCGCTGTCGGGCCGGCGCTCCGGGTGCTCCGCGGGGCGCTCTGCGGGGGCTGGCCCGGTGGCGGCGCTTCTCGCCCGGGGGGTATGCGACGGCGGTTTCACTGGGCGGCGTCCCTGATCTGGCGCAGGACCGCGGCCAGATCGGCAACGGCGCCCTGCGCGGTCAGGTCGGCGCGCATCGGCGTGACCGAGACACAGCCCGCAAGGCAGGCATCCACGTCGCTGCCCGCCCCGCCCGGGCGGTCCTGCGGCCCGCCGCGGATCCACAGATAGCGCCGCCGGTTGGGCGAGGTATAGGGCTCGGTGCTGAAATGCGTGCCGGGGCGAAAGCCCTGACGGGTGGCCTCGATCCCCTTGACATTCGCCGCCGCGACGGGGGGGAAATTGACGCTGTAAAACAGCCGGTAATCGGCCCCGTCCTCCCAGGGGGCGCGGTCCAGAAGCGTGCGCAGCAGGCCGAGCCCATGGGCGCGCGCGGCCTCGAACACATCGTCAAGGGCGCGGTTTTCCGGCCCCAGATATTGCGAAAGCGCCACCGCCCGCACCCCCTGCAGCGCGGCTTCGAGCGCGGCGCCGATAGTGCCGGAATAAAGCGTGTTCTCGCCCGCATTGTTGCCCTTGTTGACGCCGGAAAGCACCAGATCGGGTCGTGCGGGCAGGATCTCGTGCAGGCCCGCAAGTACGCAATCGGCGGGCGAGCCCTCGAGCGCAAAGCGGCGCTCGGCGAACCGGGAGACCATCATCGGCCGGGTATAGGAGATGCAATGGGCCACCCCCGACTGCTCGAAGGCCGGCGCCACCACCCAAACCTCGCCTTCGGGGCCGGCCAGCGCCGTGGCGATCTCCTCGAGCACCGCGAGCCCCGGGGCGTTGATCCCGTCGTCATTGGTGATGAGAATGCGCATCCATGGGCCCCTTGCAACTGCTCCCCCTCAATAGGCGAGCTTGGCGCGGGCGGCAAGCGGACAAGGCGTTTCGAAGTGAACCGCCCCGGGTTTGCCGGAGAGTAAAACACTCAAAGGATGAGCCCTATGACAAAGAGACGATTCACCCCCGCCTATCCGGCTGAACTTCGCGAGCGCGGCGTTCGGCTGTTTCGGGCGAACCGCGCCGATTACGCCAGCGATACTGGCGTGCCCCCATCGGGTGGTCCGGTTCGATTGTCAGTGCATCGTGGGCCTCCTGTCCATCGGAACGATGCTTTCTGGCGCGGGTGGGCGATAGCCCAATGCGCTGTGTGGCCTGACAGTGTTGTA